>CAYXET010000001.1:0-29266 GCA_964464025.1 uncultured Christensenella sp.
AATTTCATCACGCAATTTTTCAACTTCAAGGTTTGTTAATCGGCTTAGGCTCATATCCAAAATTGCTTGTGCTTGAACATCCGACAAATCATATCGCTTTCTCAACTCTTGCTTTGCAACCAAAGTTGAAGCACTTTTTTTGATTATTTTAACAATTTCGTCTATATTTTCAATTGCAATAATCAAGCCTTGCAAAATATGTTCACGTGCTTTTGCTTGATTTAATTCAAATTGTGAACGTTTCAAAACAACTTCACGTTGATATTTTGTGTAGTATCTTAAAATGTCAAGCAAGGTTAATAGTTTTGGCTTCCCGTCGGCAATCGCAACCATATTAATTCCAAAAGTCGTTTGAAGGTCGCTATATTTATATAAATAATTAATAATTTTTTGCGGTTCGCAATCTTTTTTTAGTGTTATAACCGCTCTTATTCCGTTTCGGTCACTTTCGTCACGTATATCTGTTATTGCCGCAAGTGTATCTTTATTGCTTTCTTTAAGTTCATAAATTTTTTGCAAACACATTGCCTTATTCACGCCATAAGGGAATTCGCTTATAACAAGATTAATTTTGTCGTTTTTGGCGTTTTCAATATCAATTTTTGCTCTTAAAGTAATCTTTCCTTTCCCGGTGGAATATGCCCGCTTTATTTCGTCGGGGTTAGTTATTATTGCTCCGGTTGGGAAATCTGGACCTTTCAAAACTTCCATAATTTCTTCAACAGTGCTTTTTGGATTGTCGATATATTTTATACACGCATCCAAGCTTTCCGAAAGATTGTGGCACGCAAAATTCGTGGCAATTCCCACAGCAATTCCCATTGTTCCGTTCACCAAAATGTTTGGAAATCGGCTTGGAAGCATATCAGGTTCATATTTTGTGTCGTCGAAGTTAAAACTCCACTTCACAGTTTCTTTGTCGATATCCCGCAAAAGTTCTAGGGCAATATCATTTAGTTTCGCTTCGGTATATCTGTATGCAGCCGGAGAGTCTCCGTCGACCGAACCAAAGTTTCCGTGCCCCAAAACAAGAGGTTCACGCATATTAAAATTTTGAGCAAGTTTAACCATGGCGTTATACACCGAAGTGTCACCGTGAGGGTGATAGTTAGCAATAACGTCACCAACAATTTTTGCCGATTTCTTAAATGGCTTGTCGGGTGTTAGACCTAGTTCAAACATTGAATATAAAATTCTTCGTTGAACGGGTTTAAGACCATCTTCAACCCTTGGAAGAGCCCTGTCGAGAATAACATATTCCGAATAGGGCATCATAGCTTCATTCATAACAGTTTTAACACTTTTCAAAATGTTTCCTTCGCCGTCATATTCAATGTCGTCACCGGAATTCCCATTATACCCACCATCGTTTCCCCCAAAATTGTCAATTTGATTTTCATCACTATCGCCTAATTTATCACTTGGTTTTTCATCTTCTTTTAATTCTTCAACCAAATTTACACTTTTGCTTTCTTTTTTGCTATTTTTGACTGTTTTTTTCGGTTTTTCTTCTGGTTTTTTACTACTAATTTCTTTTTTCAATAAAGACTTTCCACTTAAAAACATATCATCAAACATAATTTGATTTTTTAGTGGGGTTTTAACCTCGTCGGTTTTTTCTTCATTATTTTCTTCCAAATCTCTTTCGTCAAAAATCATTTTAATCTCCTAAATTCATAAAATCATCGGTCTTATTAAAGTCGGCGTGCTCGGTGATATAGTTTTTTCGTGCTTCAACATCATCACCCATCCACGTTGAAATGATATTTTCGGCTTCATAAGCATCACTAATTGTCACTTTAACAAGTTTTCGGTTTTTGGGGTTCATTGTTGTTTCCCAAAGTTGTTCTGGGTTCATTTCGCCAAGACCTTTATATCGTTGAATGCTATATCCTTTGCCTAATTCTTTTTTTGCTTTTTCAAGATCACTGTTTGTGTAGGCATAAATCACCTTATCTTTTTTTGCAACCTTATATAGTGGCGGCATTCCAAGATATATGTGACCTTCTTTGATTAAGTCTTTCATATATCTATAAAAGAATGTTAAAAGTATTGCTTTAATATGCCCGCCGTCTTGGTCGGCATCCGACAAAATTATAACCTTGTGATATTTTAAATCTTTAATATTAAAATTTTCAGCAATTCCAGTGCCAAGAGCAGTTATTATTGTTCTAATTTCTTCATTTTGTAAGGTTTGCTCTAATCTTTTCTTTTCAACGTTTAAAGGTTTGCCCCTAAGCGGCAATATGGCTTGAAAAAACCGGTCTCTTCCTTGTTTAGCACTTCCACCCGCAGAATCACCCTCAACGATAAACATTTCGTTTAATTCAGCCTTTTTGCCCGTGCAAGAAGCAAATTTTCCAACAAGGTTAAAAGTTTCAGCGTTGTTCTTGTGACGTGTAAGTTCTTTTGCCTTTTTAACTGACTCTCTTGTTTTTAACGCTTCCTTTGCTTTGTTTATAATAATTTCAAAATTCTTTTTATTTTCGTTTTTAATTAAGACTTTTTCAAGTTCCTTATAAACAATATTTTCAACTTCAATTTTTGCTTCGGGGTTGCCTAGTTTTGCCTTTGTTTGCCCTTCAAACTGCACATTTCGCATATTAATTGAAAGCACAACAGTCAAGCCTTCCCTAAAATCATCACCCAAAAAATTTTGGTCTTTGTCTTTAATGAAATTAAACTTTCGAGCCGTTTCATTAAAAATTCTAGTTAGTGCGCTTTTAAAGCCCGTTTCGTGAGTGCCCCCTTCGGTGGTTGGAATGTTGTTAACATAGGAATAGATGCTGTCGGTATACTCCCCTGTGTGAATGAATGCTGCACGAAGTTTGACGCAATCACTTTCACCTTCAATATAGAACGGAGTTTGATATAGTAACTTTTTGTTTTCAGTTAAGTTCAAAACAAAATCTTTCAATCCGCCCGCAAAAGAAAATTGTTTGACGAATGTTTTTTCTTCCCGCAAATCTTCAAAATTAACAATTAATCCTTTGTTTAAAAAAGCAAGTTCTTTCAACCTATTCAAAATTGTTTCTCGGTTAAACGAAATATCCTTAAACACTCGGTCATCGGGCAAAAAAGTAACAATTGTGCCCGAATGGGTTGTTGTTCCTATTTGTTTTAGTGGTTTTGTCACAATCCCGCTTTTAATGCTTCCATTTTCTTCCACACTTGCAAATTCGGCATAAAAAACCTTGCCGTCTTTGTTGACCGTCACCTTACACCATCTGCTTAATGCGTTCGTAACACTGGCACCAACTCCGTGAAGACCGCCGGAATATTTATAGTTGTCGCTTTCAAACTTTCCCCCAGCATGAAGTTGTGTGAAAACAACCTCAACACCACTTATTCCAAGTTTTGGGTGCTTGTCTGTTGGAATTCCTCTTCCGTTATCTTCAACTGTGCAACTGCCGTCTTTGTTCAAAATAATATTAATTTTGTTACCATATCCGTTTGCAATTTCATCAATTGCGTTATCAACAATTTCCCACAAAAGATGGTGATAGCCTTTCACTCCAGTGCCACCAATATACATCCCCGGACGCATACGAACAGCATCTAGGCCCTCCAAAACAACTATATCTTTTGAATTATATGTTTTTGCCATTATTTCTCCTTACGAAAGCCAATATCTTGTTTCTTCAAAATCTAGTTTACTCAATTTTTCTAAAATTTCATAATCATTTTGACCATTTTCACCAATTTTTTTTAATATATCTTCTCTTTTTCTAATATTTTCTAAAAAATTTACTCTAAAAAACTCAAAAACAGCCTCGTCTGCACGATTTACGCTTCCGCCTAAATTATAATCAAAAAGCCCAACATATTTTTCAAAAGCCTCTTTTTCGCCCGGAAGAGATGAATAGGAGTATTCATTTAAAAAAGGTTTTATTTCTCCCAAAACACAATCTTTATAATGTAAAACCACACTCATAATCGTCAAGTTCCTCCATATATCGTTGTTTTTGTAAATCTAATTCTTTTTCTAGCAAATCTACCCTGTTTTTTATTGATAGATTTATAATTTTTTTATACTCATTTGGCAATTGTCTTTTGTATATCGAATTTAAAAACTCAACTTCGCCAGAAATATCTAGGTTTTTGAAATTGTTGTAAAGTTCCCCAAGACGTTTATCTTTCAAAATTTCATTCGCAAGATCTTTAATAATATCTTTTTTTTCTAAGGTCCTTTTGTTGTTTTTTATATACATCGCAGGCGTTGGATTTAATTTTCCTATTCCAATGTCATATAAAATTGGTTTTTCAAGGTCTTCCAAAATATATTCTGGCTTGAAATTGTCCGCCAAATGCAAGCATGCACCGTTATCAAACATTGGTGCTAAACTTAAATATTTTTCACCTTTTTTCTCTTCAACTAAGAATTCAATGTTTCCGCCGTGCCTGTCTTCTTGCACCAAAAGATAGTCTATTAGTGCCATATCTTTAAGTTCTGCTTCAAGGTTGTTGTCCATAATAATATCATATCTTTCACAAAAAAATTTGCAAACTTCAACAATATCATAAATGGCACCAGAACCTATTTTTTTTGGTGAAAATTTGCTATATAATGCCCTTAAACTGAAAACTTCACAATTTTTGTTCTTAATGTAACTTTCAGTAAGCGAGCCATATCGCAAATATGTTCTATCAGTCTCACAAGACTCATTTGGGTTCATTGTTTTGCCACACAAGGTAGTTTTTTCGCCTGTGCCAATAAAATTGCTAACTTTTGTGTTTTGTGCACTGCTTCCACCTTTTTGTTGTGAAATAGATTTTGCGTTTTCTTTGTCTTTAAAATAGTTTTCAACCTTATGAGTTTTTTCACGTTCTTCATAGAAAAAATCTTGCGAAAAAACACTATTCACACACTTAAATCCAAGAACGTGTGAAAGATAGGACACAAAAACTTCACCAAAATCACTGTAATCTTTTGGGTGATTATTATATTTGAAAAGATAACTTCTCTCGCCACTTTTTATCCAATATTTTTCGTGAATTCCTTTAGTTTCCATTGCCTCTGCACTAGAAATTAACATCATTCTTTCAGCAAGTTGTTTATATAATTTTCTAATTTTAACATTTTCAATCATATTGATATTATAATTGCAAAATCTAAAAATGTCAATATCACAAAAACAAAGAGTTTGTGCCTAACTAATTCAAAAAACCACACAACGTCGCCATTAATTTTAACCACTAAATTAAAACTAATTAGTATGTAGCAACCCCCATATCCCCACCACAAAATAAAAAGCAATAAGTTCAAAGGAACATAATTTTTGTAGAATAAAGAAAAAACGTTTAGGGGCACACACAGGGCAATAGTCCCTTTTTGCGACCAAAAAGTTAGAATAACTTGATGCCACCCAATCTTTTTATCGCCCGATTTAAATTATTGCCCTTATAATTTAATTAAAATCTAACTTATTAACAATATAAAATTTTAACTTAATTTAACTTAATTTAATTTAATTTAATTTATTATACTAGTTTTAAATTATTGCCAATTAAAAATAAAATTAATTGCTTTTAATTTGTATTAATAAAAATCATCAAAAAACTAAAATTCTTTTTAATAATCATTTAAAATTAGAAATTTTAGAAAAACCTCAAAAATTGTTGAATTTTAGCATATATTTATCAAAAATATGCATAAAATATTAACAAAAAAGGGGATTTTTATGAAAAAAATTGTTTTCACCGGAGGCGGAACGGCTGGCCACATTATGCCAAACATAGCACTTATTGAAGATTTGAAAGGAAAAGCCGAAATTTTTTACATTGGAAGCAATGGAATGGAAAAAAATTTAATCAAGGACATTCCCTTTTATGAAATTTCAAGCACAAAACTTAAAAGAAGTTTTAGTTTTTCAAACTTTTTAATCCCTTTTAAACTTTTAAAAGCAATTAGAGAGTCAAAAAAGATTTTAAAAAAAATAAAGCCAGATGTTGTGTTCAACAAAGGCGGATATGTTAGTTTACCCGTTGTTTTCGCTGCAAAAAGTTTGAAAATTAAAATAATTTCACACGAAAGCGATATGACAATGGGGCTGGCAAATCGGCTTTGCAAAAACAAAAGCGATTTTGTTTGCACTAGTTTTGAAAACACAGCAAAAGGTCTAAAAAACGGGATTTTCACGGGCTCTCCGTTGAGAAAAGAAATTTTTTTAGGCAACAAAGAAAATGCAAAAAAATTGTTTTCTAACCACGTAAAAAGGCCCACAATTTTGATAGTTGGTGGAAGTTTGGGAAGCAAGGTTATTAACGAAACAGTCGTTAAGGCTCTTGATGGGCTGGCGGAATATAACATTATTCACCTTGTTGGGAAAAACAACAAAAAAAATATTAAAAAAGACAATTATGTTGAACTTGAATTTACTAATAATATTGGCGATTTATATGCACTTTGCGACATTGTAATTTCCCGCGCAGGCAGCAATGTGATAAACGAACTTTTGGCGCTTAATAAGCCTAATATTCTTATTCCCTTGTCTAAAAAAGCAAGTCGTGGCGACCAAATTTTGAACGCAAATTATTTTAAAGAAAAGGGATATAGCAAAGTTATTTTGGAAGAAGATTTAACCGCTTTATCACTTATCAAATCTATCGAAAACTTGCTTAAAAACAAAGAAAAATATATTAAAAATATGCAAAAAAGCGGCGTGAAATTGGCTAACCAAAAAATTATTGAACTTCTTTTAAACTAAAAAAGTTAAGGATAATAATTTTAACAATTTTAACAATAATTATATTAAAATTAAAATTAAAATTAAAATTAAAATTAAAATTAAAATTGAAATTGAAATTAGAATTGAAACTGAAACTGAAACTGAGTTAAAGAAAGATAAATCAAAAAATTAATAATAATTTTAAAAAATTTTAATATATAAATAATATTAAATATAAAATTGTTAATATAAAATTGTTAATATAAAATTGTTATTACTTAATAAAAAATTCTAGTATAGAGATGTTATTATTTAATATGAAATTTTAACTAAAAAAAGATATTTATTTAATAATTTATCTGATATAACGTTGATATTTTTTAACATAAAACTCTAACAATTAAAGAAAAAATTAACATCTAAATCACTTTTAGAAACAACCTTTTAACAACTGGAATGCCAATTATTTTAGTGAATTAAAAGATATTTTAATAAAAAACTCTAATATAAAAACGATTTCATTTAATAAAAAACTCTATCGTTTAAATTGATAGAGTTTTATTTTTATTATTTATTTTCATCTTCTTTGTTATTTTCTATTAGTTTTCTAGCTTCATTTCTAGCTTCATTTCTAGTTGATTTTTTGTCTCTTGTTTTAACAAAATAGATAACAATTCCTGCCAAAACGGCCAAACTTGCAACAATCAGAACAATACTCCAAGTTTCAGTTGAAACAACTGACGTGCTGTCTTCGGCGTTAACTTGAACATATTCAGTTTTGATTGACTTGTTTCCTGCTTTGTCGATTGCTGTGTAGGTGATTGTATACTTTCCAGCATCTGTCAAAGTGTATTGATAGTCTGTCCCTTCTTTTGCAGTAATTTCATTTCCATCTGGACCAGTGATAGTAACGCTAAATCGTTGTGAACCACTATAATATTCTTCGGTTAGTTCAAGAGCTGTTTTTTGAGCGTCTTTGTTGTCGGTGATAGAAATTTTTGTTAAATCTAGAGAAAGATTTGAACCTGTTTTATATTCTTTCTTGTTTTGTTTAATTTCAGAAGAAATGTTAATGCTTGGTCCTTCAACGTCTCCAACATAAATTGTGAATGTTTTTTCAGTTTTTAGGTTAGAGTTGTCTGTTGCACTATAAACAACAGTGTAGGCACCGTTTGCAGTTGGTTCAAACTTATAAGTTCCTTCAACTTCATCTTTTTCGGCATCTTTTGTTGTTCCGCTAGGGAATTTAACAGTAACTTTTTCTTCTTTTATTCCGCTTTTATCAAAGCTGTTAAAGCCCGGAAGAATAATCTTTTTATAAGTTTCAAGGCCGGTTTCTTTTTCTAGCTCAAAGTGGTTGTCTGCTTCAAGGTTAACTAGTTCTGTGTCAACGTTAAGTTCTGGTTTTGTTGTGTCTTGTGCAACAAATGTGAAAACTTCACTTTCAGTTGTGTTTATGCCGTCGGAAACGGAATATTTATAACTGAATGTTCCAGTTTCTTTTGCGGTGAATTCACGCGAACCAATGTTGTATTCATATTCTGGGTTTTCGCCAACGAAAATAATTTCCATACTTGATGGTTCAATTTCTTTTCCGTCATCCATAACAGTTATTGCAGGGATTTTGGTTGGAGTGAAAACTTCAACTGTTGATAATGCTCCGTCTTGTGTGATTGTTGGAGCAACAGTGTCGTTAACTGTTAACGTAAAGCTTTTAACGACATAACTTCCACCAAGGTCAGTGATTGTGTATACAATTGTGTATTCACCTTTTTTAATTGCAGTGAATTTTGCGTTTGAAATTGTATAGGTTGAGCCATCGGTTGTGTAGCTTGCGTTACGAACTTTAATAACTTTCCCGTCTTTATCAAACACATTTACTGATGCTTGAAGATAAACTGTGTTCAAGCCATCTTCAACATTTAGTGTTGGAATGTTGATAACTTCGTTTTGGCTTAATGTTGTGTTTAAAGTTGTGATTGCGTTAACATAATCCGCATCATTAGTTTGAATTGTTGCAGGAGTTGTGTCTGCTTCTGGATTTTTAACTTTAATTTCTCGTGTTGCAATGCTTCGACCATTGTCGCTGTTAATGTAGTTTGCATCGTCATAGGCAACGCAAGCAACTTTGAAATCTTCGCCAAGAGCAACTATTTTTAGTTTTGTTGAATCATTTTCAACTTCTTCGCAAACTTTTACAACATTAGATTCTTCACCTTTTCTGATTTTTGCAATTTCTGCGTTCAATGTGTCTTCACTAACTGAAGAAGCATAGTAGATGTAGTAGATTTCAGGGTTTGTGTCTACAACTTCTACCCCGTCGTCGGAAGCATAGTCTACTACTGTTGGTTTTTCAAAAGTATATTCTTCGCCAGCATTTAGAACAGCTGGAAGACTTGTCATTTTGATTGTTGGTGCTTTGTTGTCTTCAAAATCTTCTTCCACAACAATAGTGAATGTTGTGCCTGAATAGTTATATTTGTTTGCTTTATCAGTTGCTTCATATCGAATTGTGTATGTTCCTACTTCATTGAATGTGTAGGAAGCTGTTTCGTTGTAGGTATATTTTACGCCTTCAGATTTTTCAATTTTTTCTAGTGTTATATTAGAACCTGTTTCAGGAACAATAACACGATTTAAAGTTATTTCGGAAAGTGCAGAAACTTCGTCAGTTGCATAGATTGCTGGGAAGTTTACAGTTTGTCCTTTCCTAATTTTTGTTGGAATTTTGTATGAAACATTAACAATTTCATAATCTTCATCGATTGTGCTTGGATTATAGTCTCTAACAACATAAGTTACTGGAGCAGTTGAATCTTTTGCATTAGACACAGTGTAGGTTAAAGTTTTGTTAACCTTGTTTTGTGAATAGTTATAGAAATCTGCAAGTTTATAAGTTATTTTGTAGTAACCATCTTTTGAAGAATAGATTGGTGTGAATGTTCTTGAATTAGACACCAAAACACTTTCTTTATTTTCATAGTTTGCTTTTGCACTTTCGTTTGGAATGAAAACAACTTCTACGTCTGTGTGACCAACAAGAGTTAAGTTGCTATCGTTTTCATCATAGTAACTTACACTTGGAAGAGTTGTTTCAACGCCAAGTTCGAAACTTTCTGGCATTGAACCTGAAAGATTATAGCCAAATTCAATATCTTCGGCATTAAAGTCTTTTTCATATTCAACCGTGAAAACTTTTTGTGTTTCTAGCCCAGTTACTGCATCAGTGTAGATATAATTGATTGTGTAGGTGCAATTTAGGTCTCCACTTGGAGTGAAAGCATAGTGATAGGTGTCGCCTGAAACGACTTTTTTGATGAAATATTCATCACTTGCAAGTTCACTTGATTTCCATTCAGTTTCAATTGAAGATTTAACACGAACTTCTAGCCCACTTAAAACTTGCGCTTCGGTTAGTTCTTTCCCTTCGCTGCTTTTTACGCTCGGGTTTGGTAGAACAATTTGATAGTTTGCATTTGTTTTGCTAGGAATTAGATATTTTGAATCTTCTTCAAAACTCATTGTTGCCTTTTCGCCGGTTACAACAATTTCATAGGTTTGAGTTTGCAAAGCACGATAGTTTACCCCTTCGTTCATTGAATATTCAACTCTGTAAACACCAATTTTGTCGGCTTTGAAAGTGTAAACTTTTTCTGTGTCGTTTTTTGTGACAACACTTTCGCCAGTTGTTGTTTTGCTGTTGAAAATCACTTTGCCATTTGGATTTTTGATTATAACATTAGCGTTTGCATCATCGCCTGCAACTGTTCCATAAGGAACTTTTACATCTGCCCCTAGTTTTGCACTTTTTTGGAAATTTTTAACAGTTAATGTTGATGACACATTTTTGTTCATCTCGGCCAAAACTGTTACAGCATCCATTAAAGGTGCTGAGAAAACTCCTAAAAATGAAATGAGCATAATAGCAATTGAAGTTAAACAACCTAATGCTAATTTTGAAAACTTACTTGATATTTTTTTCATAATTACTCCTCTGATTTCTTATTTATAAGTATAACAAAAGTATTTTATAAAATAAAAATGATTTTGTCAACAAATTAAAGCATAAAATAAAAGTTATTTTATTTTTTTAATTTATTTTTAGTGTAAAGCGAAATTGGAAAATTATACCAAAAAAGTAAAACTTTGCCAACTTTAACATTTTCGAGAAGTTTTTGAATAAAAATTATATAGGCTGTGAAAAAACTCACCTTTCGGTGAGCCTTCGAAAAAATTATTTACAACAATTGTTATTATCGCAAATGCTTAGAAGTAGAAGTAGGAAAATTATTGAAGATATGTCCACACATCCATTTATTCCACAACCGCAATTTCCTAAAAGCAATAATAGGAATAGCCACATTCCATTATTGCCTTCACAGTCTTTTGGCATATTGCCACAACCACCAAAGCCGTTAAAAAGCATAGTAGAGCCTCCTTTTTAAATTTGTTCTATGTATTCTTTTCTTTTGTATTTCTCTTTTTCTCTTCTGTATATAGTCCTAGTATTTTTTTGCATAAAAAAATGTTACAAAAACTTTAAAAATTCTTGTAACATTTAAAATTTTTAAAAATAACCTATATCATTTAAAATTTTGAAAATGAAAAAACTTATTACGTGTAGCAACTAGAATTTTGTAGAACAAAGAAAAAGCGTTTAGGGGCACAATAGGGCAATAGTCCCTTTTTGCGGCCAAGATGTTAGAATAATTTGATGTCACCCAATCTTTTTATCGGCTGGCTTTAAATTATCGGCAATTAAAATTTAAATGTTTTAAATTATTGCCCATTAATAATTTAATTAAAATCTAACTTATTAATAATTTAAATTAAAATTAAATTTATTGCTAATCATAATTTAATTTAATTTAATTTAATTTAATTTAATTTAATTTAATTTAATTTATTAAAAATAAAATTACAAAACCCTAAAATTTATGTTGAATAATTTTTCAATTATGATATAATTTCTTTGTGGGAATATTTTCAAAATTTAAAAGAAAAAAACATTCAATAGGAATTGACATAAAAAACAAAGATGGTATTGTTTTTTTTGTTAGTCCTAAAAAAATGGTGAAACTTGACACGGAAATTGACGTTCCAAATGATTTTTGCGCTGTTATTTTGTGCAAAGAAAAATTGTGTGATGAAATTTGCTCTGGCACATTTAAACTGAACGGCCTAACTTGCCCGTTGGCGTGCAAAAGAAACAATTTGGATAAGCCAACTAAAAAAGGTTATAAAAAAGAATTTTATGCTGATTTCTATTTTGTTTATCTTGAAAAAACTAATATTTTTGATGAATTTTTTATAAAAAAATTAAAAAAACAAATTTCTTATAGCTTAGATTTTAAAATTGAAAATCCAAAAAAGTTTTTGAAATTTTTGTTTTTAGAAAAGATTGTTTTTGAAAATGATTTTGCAAAAAATGAAATAAATTTTTATGCAAGTCAACTAGTTTACTATTATTTTTTAGACAACAAAGTTGCTTTTCTTGATGACCTGAAAAATCATATTACAAAAAAACTAGAAGAAATTGGTGCAATGGTGCTAGATTTTAGCCTTTTTGAAAAAGATTGTAACGATCAAGTTTGTGATGAAAATTTTGTGGAAGAAAAAACTTGCCCCAGCGATGAAGAAAACTTTGTTCAAAAAAACGCAAGTGTTTATGATTTGGCTGAAATTAAAACTGAAAATGTGGCATATTTTGTGTGTGATGGCTGTGGGGCAAAACTTGCAAAGGGCACGGAAAAGTGCTTTATGTGTGGAAAGAGTTTTGTGGAAGAAAATGTGTGTGAAAATTGCGGACATATTCTTGCAAAAGGAGAATGTGTTTGCCCAAATTGTCATTGTTTGATTGTAAGTTAAATTGCTTTTTTATATTGACAATTATTTAGTTTATTATTATAATTAAAAAATAAAGGAGATATTATATGGAAAATTTTGTTGTAACCGAAGATACAATTTTGGCAGATATTTTGGATTTTGTTCCAAATGCAGAACCTATCCTTCTTGGATTTGGGATGCACTGTTTGCACTGCCCACATTCTGTGATGGAAACGCTAAAAGAAGCGTGTGAAGTTCACGGAATAGACTTGCAACTTGTGCTTGAAAAATTAAATGATAAATAGGAGAAAATATGAAACAACACATAATTAGACTTGTTGTGGTTTTAATTCTTGCTGCAATCATAGGCTTTGCAGTGTATAAAATTGTTGACAAAAACACACCTTTTAAAATGAACGCCTATTTTGTTGAGCAAAATGAAAAAATTGCTTTAACTGAAAGTAATTTGACGAAGGTGAAAGATAAAGTTAATGAAGAATTTCAAACAAATTTAAAAATATTTGTTGGATATAAAACAGACCTTAGCGAATATGTGAAATTTTTGAATGCTTATGAAATTTCGAAAGAAGATGGCCAAAAAATTAAGATAAAATTTGCAACTCTTGTTGAAAAAACCACAGTTGTGAATTCAACAGTTGAAGAACTTGAAAACTATCTTGGTTTGTCTGACGCCAACGCTGACACTCTTAACGGAATTAAGGGCAAACTTAACGACAAACTTTCAACTTGCCTAGACGAGTTTTATAGCCTAAACAATTTTGTTGCAACTTTTGTTGAAAGTAAAATTTTTGCTGGAAAAAGTTACGACACAACTTTTGTTTTGTTAAATGTTAGAGATATTATTTTTGAAACATACAAAAATTTAGAAACTAAAACAACAGATAATCGAACTTTTGTGAACAAAGTGAACACGAAAATTGATAAGTATTTGCAAAACGGAGAAAATCCAACAACAAACATTTTAAAGCTTGCAGTTGAAATTGGAAAGTTTGATGAGACAGAACTAATTGAAAACTTTAAATTATATTTTGAATCTGGCGCAACTGTGGGTGATTTTGAGTTGGTGATAAAATATTTGTCTAGCGAGGTGTATTATGAAAAAGTTTAGTGGATTATGCCTATCTTTTATGTTTCTAATCATCTTTTTGTTGTCGGGGTGCACAAATGCCGACAATGCAAAACTTGTGAACATTTTGGATAAATATAATAGTATTGGCTCGAACAATTCCGAAGTCTTTTGCACTTCAACAATTTCATCTAGTGGCCGAGAGGTGACTGCTTGGCTTTTTAACCCAACATATAATAGTGAAAAACTAAGATATTTGATAGAGTCTTCTAGTGATGAAAGATATTGCGCGCTAAATTCGTCGGCAACAATTTCAAGTGATAGCAATTTTTTGGGCTTTGGGTCTTATGGAATTTTGATGCAAGCGGTGAATGTTACGTTTGTTACTTGTAAAAATATTTTTTCTATTATAGAAAACGACGAAATTGTTGAAAAGCAATATAAGAAAAATATGTATATTGCACTTGAAAATTTGCAAGAAAATGTAAAAAAGTTGTATAACAACAAAAAGTCACTAGAAAAATCGTTTAACGACAGTTCAAAAGACAATTTGGCAAGCGATGATATAGTTTTGTATAACCTTGGAAAATATAAAGAAAGTTTAAACAAATGCTTGAATAATTTGCTAGATTTTAACAGAAATTTGTTAAGCGCAGATGACAATAATTTGACTGAAAAAGTTGATATAGACGCACTTTGGAATAACTATTTATATTCCGTTACCTATTCAAACAATAAACAACTTGTTTGCAACGCTATGAATTTGATTTCGCAATATGTTTTGTCTTATTCAATTAACATTGCAAATGATATTAGTGAAAACAAAACTCTTTTGTCTAACCTTGCAAAACTACTAAAATGTCAATATAACCTAACAAGTGAAACTTTGGGAAAGAGTGAAATTCTTGAAGAATATAAAATTTTGCTTTCTCAACTTGACGCATTAAAAAAGAATGAAACAAGTTTTAATTGTGCGATTAATGAACTTTCAAGCAGTGATATTGCAAACCTAGACGAAAAAGGAGAAATTAATTTGCAAGCAACTCAAACTTATGCAACAAAACTTGTTAACTATTCAAACAGACTTATTGCCTATTTAGAAATGGTTAATTCTTCAGTTGCATAAAAATGAAATTTTGTAGCATCATTATAATTTTGTATTAGTTATAAATTAAATATTGAAGAAATTGGTTAATTTTTATAGTTAATAAAATGGGAACTTTGCAATTAATTTGCATTGTTCCTATTTTTATTTTGCTAGTTTTATAAGTGCTGGATAAATATCTAAAAGTGTTAGATTGTTGGCTGTGGTTTTTAATTTTTTTTATATTTTGCTAAAAAGGAAAAGTTTAGTTGCGTTTTTTATTTTTTTGTTGTAAAATTAAATTGTTAAAGGAGAATTATGGATTACGAAAAATTAGCAAACTTATTATTTCCAAAAATTGATAAGGATATTGAATATTATTTGAACAAATATCCAAAAAGAAATCTGGCCGATGGTGCAATGGTAACACGTGTTGCTCCAAGTCCAACAGGATATTTGCATATTGGAACGGTTTATCAAGCATTGCTTAACAAAACAATTGCCGAGCAAACATGCGGTTCGTTTATTTTGCGAATTGAAGACACCGACGAAAAACGAGAAATCGAAGGCGCAAGCGAAATTATGTATCCGTGCTTAAAAGAGTTTGGGGTTGAACCAAATGAAGGATATATTAGCAGCAACTTGCAGGTTGGGGAATATGGACCATATAAGCAAAGCGAGCGAAAAGAGATTTATCAAGCGTTTTGTAAAGAACTTGTGAAAAAAGGAAAAGCTTATCCTTGTTTTTGCACGGGTGATGATGACGATGAAGCAAGTGATTATAGGGAAGAACAAAAAAGGCTTGGCGTTCAAACAGGATATTATGGCAGGTGGGCAAAGTGTAGAAATTTGACACTTGAAGAAGTTGAAGAGAATTTGAAAAATGGAAAACCTTTTAAGATTAGAATAAAAGCGGACGGAGATGGTGAAGAAAGAATGGTTTTCACTGACGAACTTCGTGGAAAAATTTCTTTTCCAAAAAATTTTATAGATTATGTCATTTTGAAGGAAAACGGTCAAGCGGTTTATCACCTAGCGCATCTTGTTGATGACACTTTGATGAGAACAACCTTGGTTATCCGAGACGAAAGTTGGCTTCCGTCTGTTCCGCTTCACAAACAACTTTTTGAATTTGCTGGGCTTAGTGCTCCAAAATATTTGCACACTCCACAAATTTTGACCATCGACAGCAAAACTGGGAATACTCGAAAAGTTAGCAAGCGTTATGACCCTTGGGCAGATAGCCGAAACTTTATTCAACAAGGAATTCCTAGCGAGGCAATTAGGGAATATTTGATGATTTTGTTAAATTCTAACTTTGAAACATTCAGAATTAACAACCCTAGTGCAAAGATGAGTGAATATCAGTTTAAAATTTCTAATATGAACAAA
This sequence comes from uncultured Christensenella sp., assembly GCA_964464025.1. Taxonomy (GTDB): domain Bacteria; phylum Bacillota; class Clostridia; order Christensenellales; family UBA1242; genus UBA7868. The sequence goes on from CAYXET010000001.1 coordinate 16,058, forward strand.
AGTGGTGCTCAGTTCGACCACGAAAAATTGCGATATATTTCACGAAATGTTATCTCGCTTTTTAGTGCGGAAAAAGTTTATGAAGATGTTGTAAAGTTTGCAAAAGAATATGACAGCGAATTATACAATTTAATCACACGTGATAAAGATTATTCAATCAAAATGTTTTCAATTGAACGTGGAACTAAAAAACCGCGAAAAGATATCACAAGCTATCTAGATGTTAAAAATTTATATTACTATTTCTTCAATGAATTGTTTGATAAAAAACAAGGCTATGAATTTGATGAAAAATTTGATAAATCGACAATAAAAACGATTTTAACAAGATATGAAAATAGTTATAATGAATTAGACGAAAAAGATGAATGGTTTAACAAAATTAAATATCTTGGGGTAGACTTGTATTTTGCATCAGATATGAAGGAATATAAACTTTTCCCAACGCACTTTGAAGGAAATTATTCCGACATTGCATCAATGATTAGAATGGCTTTAACAAAAGAAAAAAACACGCCAGATTTATATGAAATTTGTAAAATTTTAGGAAAAGATGAAATTAAAAGAAGAATAGATTTAATATAAATCATTAAAATTAAAAAAATGTTTAAAAAAGTAAAAAAAATTATAAAATTATTGTATTTATTTTGAAATTATTGTATAATTAAAAAGGAAGTTAAAAATGCGATATATAAAACTAAGTTTTAAATATTTAACTAAAAATTTCTTATTTTTGTTTTTAGTTAGTTTATTGCCGTCTGTTTTTTTAGGTGCATTTCTTAGTCCCTTCAAGTTTTTAGAATTTGTTAATAACTATTCTAACCTTACAGTTTCAAGCTTTAATGACATTTTCTATTCAATTATAGACATTAGTTGGTTAAAAATTTTGTTCTATGTCATTTCGTTTGGGCTGATTGGAATTTTTGTTAGTGTTATTATTGGCGAAATTGAAAATCATTTTAGAAGCGGAAAAAGAAATTATCTTAATTTTAAGCATTATATAAACAACAACATCTTGGCAGTTTTGTTAAATATGATTGCCTTTGCAATTATAAATTTTGTTGTTTCGTTTTTGTGTGGAACGATAATCTATATCTTTCACATTTTGCTTTGTGGTCTTAACACAACACCAAAAACGTGGAGTTTAATAGTTGCAATTTTGTTGTTTACAATCTATTTTTGTGTTGTTATGCTTGCAGGATTAACGCTTTCAATTAATGTTCCAAATATGACCTATAATGGATATAATTTTAAGCAGGCAATTTTTTACACAATAAATCTTATTGGTCAAGATTTATTCAACTTGATTTTAGGATTTTTAGTGCCTTTTGTGGCAATTGTTCCACTAATATCAATTTTTAGTTTTTCAAGTTTAGGACTACGTTTTGTTGGCATTTTATGCGTCTTGATTGCTATCATTTATTATTCTTCTTTTGTGATGACAAGTTTTTATAGTTTGTCGGGCATAAATAGATATGATGAAAGAAAATACTTCCAAATGAGATAGGAAAATATTATGATTTTTAAAAACACATTCAAACTATTATTTACAAATTTCAGTTTAACTTATAAGGTTTTTTTGCACAAACTTTTTGCTTTTGTGCTTGCTTTGTCGGTTGCGGGAACTGTTGGAATGCCTTTCTTAATTCATTTAAAAGACATAAGTTTTATAGATGTTGTTTCGCTAAAACTTGTTGCCTTGATGGAAAGTTTGAACATTGGTAATGTTTTTTTGACAATAAAAGATATTTTTCTTTACATTTTGGATATTATTGGCAATGTTAACCTAGATTTGTTAATGAATTTTATAACAAGTTTTAGCATTTTTGTGCTAATCTTTGGCCTTATTGGCTCGCTTGACGAACTTGCGGTGATAGAGTGTTTGAACGCAAACTTAACAAGCAAAACAAGACTTTCATTTTTTAAGTGTATGATTGCAAAAACATTTAAAAGTTTTTTGAAAAGCATTATAAAGTTTGTTGTTGGTTTGTTTTATGTTGCAGTTATTTGCGCAACAATCTATTTCGGGTTTACAATGTTTGATAAGGCATCTGACCTTGAAAAGGTGCTAATTCCAACCATAATGTTTTTGATTATGCTTATTGCAAGCAGTATTCACCTAAGTTTGATTGCGGGCTTTACGCCAAGCATAATTGTTCAAGATGAAGGTGTGCTAAAAAGTTTGAAAACAGGATTTAACACAATAAGAAAAAAATATCTAAAAGTTTTAAGTTCAAGTTTTATGCTTGTGTTTATCTTGTTGTTTGGCAATATTTTGATTAGTGTATACAGTTTTTTTGCGGGCCTAATCATCACTCTTCCAATCACTTTTGTTATTTTGGCACTTTTCAAAACAATAGCCTATTATGAATGCAGCGGAATGAGATATTATGTGATTGACCAAATCAGGTCGCCACGAAAAAAAGAAGAAATGGATAGAATTAATAAATTAAAATACATAATTTAAGGAGAAAAAATGGAAAATATAGAAAAAAATGAAAGTTCGGCAAAGAAAATTGACTTGACAAGAGTTTATGTTGCCGACAATTCAGAAAAAATGCAAAGTTATTCGGCAGGTCAACCTAAAAAGCGACAAACACCACGAAAAAAAGTGGAGAATAGTAAACAAGCAAAAGTTAAAAACAACCCAGAGGAAAACAAAAATGTGAACGTGGTGACAGATTTTTATCAACTAGAAGATGAAAACCTTGAAAAGACTGACACACTAAAAGTTAAACAACGAAAAAGCAACAATAACTTGAAAGTTATGTTTTTGGGTGGAGTTGGCGAGATTGGAAAAAATATGATGGTGCTAGAATATGCAAACGACATTGTGGTGCTTGATTGTGGTGCAACTTTTCCGTCGGATGATATGCCCGGAATTGACCTTGTTATCCCCGATATAACCTATCTTAAAGCAAACAAAGACAAAGTTCGTGGAATTGTTTTAACTCATGGTCACGAAGACCACATTGGGGCAATTCCTTATGTTTTGGCTGATATAAACGTGCCAATCTATGGTTCAAGGCTTGCTTTGGGTCTTGTTGAAAACAAACTAAAAGAGTTTTCTAAAATCAAGGCTAAAATGATTAGCGTAAAACCAAAACAAATTATAAAACTTGGGTGTTTTCAAATTGAATTTATCCACGTGAACCATTCAATTCCGGGTTCGCTTGCTTTTGCAATAACAACGCCAGTTGGGGTGATGGTTCACACCGGCGACTTTAAAATTGACTTTGAAAGCATCGACGGGCAACCAACTGATCTTGGACGTTTTGCCGAACTTGGCAGAAAGGGCGTGTTGCTTTTAACGTGTGAAAGCACTAACGTTGAAAAAGAAGGCTATTCGATGAGTGAAAAGAAAGTGGCACAAAACCTTGACACGATTTTTTCAAAATATAGCGACAAAAGGCTTTTGGTTGCTTCGTTTGCAAGCAATGTTTTAAGGCTGCAACAAATTTTAGATCTTGCCGAAAAACATAAAAGACGTGTTGTTTTCACTGGTCGAAGTATGTTAAATGTGGCCGAAACAGCCTATAAAATTGGCGAACTTAAATTCAACAAAAACAACATTTTGGATATCGATAAAATTGGAAACTACCCCGACAACGAACTTTTGATTGTTTCAACAGGCAGTCAGGGTGAACCAATGAGCGCTTTAACCCGAATGGCAAGCAATGATTTCCCTAAAATTAAATTAGGAACAAATGACGTGATAATTATGAGTGCTTCGCCAATTCCGGGGAATGAACGAAATGTTAACAATGTGATGAATAACCTTTATAAACTTGGTTGTGAAATTGTTTATCACGCACTAGCGGAAATTCACGCATCGGGGCACGCATATAAACAAGAATTAAAAATTATTCACAATCTTGTTAAACCAAAATATTTCTTGCCGGTGCACGGGGAATTTAGACATCAAAAATTTCATAAAGATTTAGCAATGAATTTGGGAATGAATGAAAGAAATATAATCATTTGCGAAAACGGAAACAAAGTTGAAGTGAACAAAAACACGTTTAAGCTTGGTCAAAACATTATTGCAGGCGAACGACTAGTTGACGGCAACGGAATGGGCGACATTGAAAGCGTTGTTATTCGTGACCGAAAGCAACTTAGTGAAGAAGGTGTGCTAGTGTCGATTATTTTGCTAAACAAATATACGGGCGACCTTATCAGCGAGCCAGAAATTATTTCTCGTGGGCTAATTTATAATAACGAAGCGCAAAAAGTTGTTGCCGATGCACGAAGCGTCATTAAAGATGCCCTAGAAAACGTTAGTGTTAAAGAAAATGATTTAAGTGCGGTTAAAAATAATGTTCGAAAAAGTTTGGCAAACTATTTCTATAAAAAAATGAAACGTAGACCAATGATTTTAACTGTTTTGGTGGAAAATTAATGATAGAAAAAGAAATTCGAGAGTTTGCAAAAGAAAACTATATTCCAATTGTTCGCGAAAAAACTTGCGAACTTTTGGTTGAAAAAATAAAGGAAGTTAATCCTTCAAAAATTTTGGAAGTTGGCACGGCAATTGGCTATTCGGGAATAAAAATGTTGCAAAATTCAAATGCTACACTTGTTACACTAGAAAACGACGAAGAACGCAAAAATCTTGCACTGGAAAATTTTGAAAAAGAAAACCTAACAAAAAGGGCAACCGTTGTTTTCGGTGATGCGTTCAACTATATTGCAAGCACAACGGAAAAGTTTGATTTCATTTTTCTTGATGGACCAAAAGGGCAATATAACAAATATCTACCTTTTTTGATTGAAAGTTTGCAAAAAAATGGCGTTATGTTTTGCGACAATGTTTTGTTTTCGGGGTTTGTTTTGTCGGATGAAGATGTTCCAAAAAAACATCGAACTATGGTGAATAATCTAAGAAAATTTCTTTCTTCTTGCAAGATTTTGCAGCAACAAGGTGTTGTTTTGTGCGAACTAATTAATGTGGAAGACGGAATTTTGATTGTGAAAAAAATTAAAGATTAGTGTAGAATTCTATGCTAATTTTTTTGTGTAAAATTTTTTGGCGGATAATTTTTAAAGATGAGAAATATCAAAAAAAATTGCTAAAAACGGACAAAATTTAATATTTTTTCTAAAAAAACGGGATAATAATTATAATATTATAAAAATTTGCGAAATTTAGTAGACTTTTTTTGCAAAAAGTTTTAATATATAATTAAGGAAAAATATATGGAGTGGAAGGGAAAAGGAAAATGAAAATAAAAAGATTGGAAAATAACAATAGGAAAAGATATATTTTAATATTTTCGTTGTTTGTGGCTTTTTGCTTCGTTTTTGCAACGGCAGGTGTTTCCTATGCTTTTTTGACCGGCAAGTTCGAAAAAGAAACAACTTCTTCCAATCCAGAAAGTGTTGTAACGACCTATTATAACACCACAGAGGCGATAACCGAAACTTCCATAGAATTGGTTGTGAATAACGGCACTGTCACATTAAAAGTGAACGGCACGACTAAACAATCTCAAAGTTTAAGCAGCAGTGCAACATCTATAGCCTTTGATTTTCCGATATCAATTAAGAACACAGGAGTGGTAATTTCAAAAATCAAGTTGATTTCAATAACAACTTCGTCAGACAATGAAAGCGAAAGCACAGTTGGTTTTGGGTTTGGACCAGACCTTTCATTTACGGTGGCAGACAGCACTAATTATGAAATAAACGTTATGAATGAATTTGCTTTAACAAGCGGGGAAGATTTTCTTATTGAACTTGCAGTTGGCGAAACTTTCAGTGCGATTTCAACATTGAATGTGTCAAATTCAATTGCTGACGGCACATATACCATTGCAATTCTTAGTGAAATTGACCAAAATAAGTAACATAAATTTTTTGGAATAATTTAAAATTATTGCAAAAAGTTGATAGAATAGAAAAAACACAAAAATTTGGCTGCGCGGGGCGTGACGAAAATGAAATGTGGGAAAATTAGTTTGAAAAGGAGAAAATTATAATGTGGAGAAAACAATATAACTTTAAAGTGTTTATAACAACTTTTTTGGTTTCACTTTTAGTGTGTGTGACCTTTTTATCAACTTTCTCTTGGTTCTCCGATAACAAAACGATAGATTTAACAATTAATTCGGCGTCTTTAAGTGCACAAGCAAGTGTGACCGAAGAATTGTCGCCCGAAGATCTTGTTCCGGGCAATACTTTCACAAAAACTTTAAACGTAAATTTCACAGCAGGTTTTGATTTATATTTTCGAACTTATGTTGTGTCAAAAATGAACACAAATGGTGGGGTTCGTGAAGATTTGGTTAATTTGGTTAGTGTTGAAACAGCAAAAAAAGCCACTGATAATAAATTTTACTATCGAGATTCGTCGAACATAGACGAAAACTATTTAACAAAAGTTAGTGCATCACAAACGGCACAAGTTGTGAGTTTGACCTACGTTTTCGAAGTTAGTTCTTCGGTTTCAAGTGCGTTGTTTTCTGGTCTAGAAAGCACAGCGAACAAGACTACTTTAACATTTATCATTGAATATTGCCAAGTTGAAGCGGCCAGCGAATGGATTCCCGCCAATGCTGGGCTTTAAATCGCTTTACACTCCTGTGACTGAAAACGGAAAAAAATATGTTTATTTTGGGTCATATCCACAAACAGTTGCCGATGTGTCTGGCTTAAATTTAACCGAGGGCGAAACCGTTCGATGATTCATCAAACTCGTATGCTTGTGCAAACACAAAAGATTATATTTTTGCATTAAGTTATCAAGATATGTTGAACGAAAGTTATGGCTTTTCAACAAACACTAGGGATAAAACGACAAGATTATTCGCTAACACCGATTATTCTCTGGCAAATAATGCTTTTATGAACACTAACGAGGGTAATAGCAGAGAGGGCACTTTTTGACACAATCGCAACCCCCACAGCGCCAAAGTTACTTATTTCGACAAAAAAGTAAAAGAAACTTGATGTCACTCAATCTTTTTATCGCCCGATTTAAATTATTGGCAATAAAAAATAAATTTTAATTAAATTCTAACTTATTAATAATATAAAAATTTTAATTTAATTTAATCAATTTTAAATCTCAAAAACAATCATTTCCAACTTTTTTTAAAAATTTCCTCCTAAACCCTTTATTTTTTATTTTATTTGTGATATACTAATCTAGTTTTGTGCTATTTAGCACATTATTTTGTTATAAAATAGATTTTATCACGTTTTTAAACATAAAAAATTAGTTTTTTCACGTGGTAAGCAAAATTTTAAAAACTAAAATTTGTAGCAAACTTTTATTTTTTAGTTCGTAAAAACTAAAAATTTATTTATAATCTAATTATAAGGTAGGAATTTATATGACAAACGAAAAATTAAGAAATGTTGCAATCATTGCGCACGTTGACCACGGCAAAACAAGTCTTGTTAACGAAATGCTAAAACAAGGTGGAGTTTTTAGAGAAAATCAAGAAGTGCAAGACCGTGTTATGGACAGCAACAGCCTAGAACGAGAGCGTGGAATTACAATTTTGGCGAAAAATGCCGCTTGCAAGTTTAAGGATTATAAAATCAACATCATCGACACCCCCGGACATGCCGATTTCGGTGGCGAAGTTGAACGAATTTTGAAAATGGTAGATGGTGTTTTGCTTGTTGTAGACAGCTTCGAGGGCCCTATGCCACAAACACGTTTTGTTCTTCAAAAAGCACTTGAACTTAACCATAAAGTTATTGTTGTAATCAACAAAATCGACAGACCTGATGCTCGTGTGAATGAAGTTGTTGATGAAGTTTTGGAACTTTTGATGGACCTAGACGCGAACGACGAGCAACTAGACAGCCCATTTGTTTTTGCAAGCGCTAGATGTGGCGTGGCAAGTTTGGACGCAAACGAAAAAGGCGAAAATTTCTATCCACTTCTTCAAAAAATTGTTGACTATATCCCTGCACCAACGGGTGACGAAACAAAGCCTTTCCAAATGCTAGTTTCATCGTGCGAAAGTTCAGATTATGTTGGCAAAATGGCAATCGGAAAAGTGACTCGTGGAAGTGTTAAGCTAAATCAAAACATTGTTGTAACAAACTTTCACGGCGAAAAAGCAAACGAAAACGCAAAAGTGACGGCAATATATCAATTTGAGGGGCTTAAAAAAGTTCCAACCGAAACAGCCACAATTGGCGACATTGTGTGCATCGCGGGCTCACCAAACGTGCGAATTGGCGACACATTGTGCGAAAGTTCGTGCGTCGAGGCTCTTCCTTTTGTTAAAATTGGCGAACCAAGCGTTGAAATGACTTTTTCGGTGAACGACAGCCCACTTGCTGGCCGAGAAGGAAAGTTTGTTACAAGCAGACACCTTCGTGACCGACTTTTCAAGGAAGCCGACCGAGACCTAAGTTTAAGAGTTAAAGAAACAAATTCGACCGAAGCATTTGATGTTTGTGGTCGTGGCGAAATGCACCTTTCTATCCTAATTGAAAATATGCGTCGAGAAGGCTATGAATTTCAAGTTTCGATGCCAAAAGTTCTATATAAAACAGGTGAAAATGGCGAAAAATTAGAGCCAATCGATAAACTTATTGTTGACGTTCCCGAAGATTGTATGGGCGTTGTTATGGAAAAAATGGGCAAACGAAAAGGTGAATTTGTGAATATGGCAAGCCATAATTCGCGAATAAAAATGGAATTTTTAATCCCATCTCGTGGTCTTTTTGGCTATAAAAGCGAATTTTTGACCGACACAAAAGGTGAAGGCGTTTTGAATAGTATATTCGAAAAATACGACCTATATAAAGGTGAAATTGAACGAAGAGAAGTTGGCAGTCTTATTGCTTTCGAAACTGGCGAAAGCATCGTTTATGGCCTATTTAACGCCCAAGAACGTGGAAATTTGTTTATTGGTGCCGGCGAAAAAGTTTATGGCGGAATGGTTGTTGGTGAAAACCCTCGTGGCGGTGACCTTGTTGTTAACGTCTGCAAGAAAAAGAACCTAACAAACGTGCGTTCAAGCGCAAGCGATGATGCCCTAAGATTAATCCCACCAAAATCACTAAGCTTAGAGCAATATTTGGAATTTTTGAATGACGATGAACTTTTGGAAATTACGCCAAAGAATATTCGTATTAGAAAGAAGATATTAGATCATACTATGCGTGGTCGTGCAAACTACCACAAAAACGACTAAAAAAGCGTCGCATTACTTTGTCACTGCAAAGTGCCACAACGTGTCATTTACGTTAGTAAACTCCCCGTAGATGGCGCTTTTTGTTTCGCGTTCCGCTTGCTTTTTTAGTTGTTTTATGCGTTAAATATTAGTTTTTATTTTTAATAATTTCACATAAAAAACTCCGCGTCGCTATTAGCGTTGTTTTTTTATTAAATTTAACATAAATTAAATAATTTTATTTTTAACATAAAATATTCGCTAATTTGTGTTGCAAAAAGAATTTTTTATGTTATAATATTTCTATGACACAAAAAGAAATAATCAACCTATTCAAACGGTTTTTAATAACTTTTTTTATAATTGGCTTACCACTTGTGTGCGTGTTAACTTTGGTTGCAAAGTTGGAAAGCGTATTTGTGATTTTAATTTCTGTTGCCGTGGTTGGCCTTGTTTTTATGCTAGAAGAATATTTAATTTCAAGGCGAAATAGAAAGCGAAAAGAAAGACGAGAAAGAGAGGATGAAAGATAATGGAAGCAAAAATGTTGCCGCATAACCTAGACGCCGAACAAGCGTTGCTTGGGTGTATTTTATTGGATGAAAAAGTGCCCTTGGTTGTTTTTAGCGAAGTTAAAAGCGAAGATTTTTATGCGCAAAGTCACAAGCAAATTTTCAGCGCAATGAATGAAGTATACAAAAAGAATATGCCAATTGACTTTGTCACAATCACTGATGAACTTGAAATTGAAGGAATTTTAAACGAAATCGGCGGAATGGTTTATATAACAAGCTTAACAAACAGCGTGCCGTCCAGTGCAAATTTTAGGAACTATATCGACCTAGTTAAGCGTGATAGTATGCTTCGAAAGTTGATTTCAAGCGGGCAAAGTATTGTTGAACACTCTTTCAACTGCCAAGATAAAGATGAAGCACTAAATTTTGCTGAAAAAACAATTTTTGACATAAGTCAAAATCAAGAAACATCGCACTTGGTGTCAAGCGAAAGTGCAATTAATAATGTAATAAAAAAATTTGAATTAATAGAAAAAGACAAAAACGCTTTGGCTGGCTTGAAAACTGGTTTTTATGGCCTTGATTTTCTAACAAATGGCTTTCAAAAATCCGATTTAATTTTGCTTGCTGCAAGACCGGGCGTTGGTAAAACAAGTTTTGCAATGAATGTGATAAACAACATTGCGCTAAATGGCGGAACGTGTGCTGTTTTCAGTTTGGAAATGAGTGCTGAACAGCTTATGCAAAGAGCAATTTGTTCGGTTGCGATGGTTTCAATGGGCAAAGCTCTTAAAGGTGAATTAAGCCCGAACGAGTGGAAATTAATTTTGCAAGCCAAAGAAAAACTTTCTAAGGCAAAAATTTTCATTGATGATAGTGCATTAAACACACCGCTTGACATTCTAAGCAAGTGCCGTCGAATTCAACGAGAACACGGCCTAGACATTGTGATGATTGACTATCTTCAATTAATGAGCAGCGGGAAGAAAACGGACAATCGTCAAACAGAAGTTAGTGATATTTCGCGTAACTTAAAAGTTGCTGCAAAAGAACTCAATGTGCCAATTTTGTGTTTGTCGCAATTATCACGTGCGGTTGAAGGTCGAAAAGGAAACAAACCAGTGCTTTCTGACCTTCGTGAAAGTGGTGCAATCGAGCAAGACGCCGACATTGTAATGTTCATTCACAACCCAGATATGTATATTCAAGATGATGGCGCGATAAAACAAGGCATAGTAGACTTAATTTTGGCAAAACATCGAAATGGTGCCCTAGATACTGTTAAACTTAAATTTATTGCCGAACACACAACTTTTGTTAACCTTGATAAGGATAGCAATGCTCAAAGTTTGGAAAAACAAATTCCAAAGGAATATTCAAAAAATAAGGAAAAAGAAGAGAAAGATTTTAAACTTGAAGAAATTTCTGTCACCGACGAACAATTGCAAGAAATTGATGATATTTTTTAAATTAAAAAATAAAAACGTGATTAAAAAATGTAAATCTTAAAAAATAATATAAAAACGCAATTTAAAAAAATAAATAAAAAATATAAAATATATACTTTAAATAGTAAAATACATATTTAATTAACAAAAATTATATTTAAAATAGTAAAAGATATGTTTAAAATAGCGAAAAAAGTGTTTTAGATAACAAAAAAGAGAGCTTAAAACAATTTAAAAGGCTAAATTCACAACGAATTTAGTTTTTTTGTATATATTTTTAAAGTTTTATTATAATAAAATAAAATGGAGAAATTAATGAAAGCAACAGGAATTATTAGAAGAGTAGATGAACTTGGAAGAATTGTTATCCCAAAAGAAATTAGGCGAACGCATAAAATCAGGGAAGGCACGCCTCTTGAAATTTTTTCGGGCGATAGTGGAGAATTGATGCTTAAAAAATATTCACCAATTTTGGTTTTGCAAGATATATGTGCTGATGCCATAAAAAGCGTTTTCGATGTTTTGGAAGTCGACACGTTCATTTGCGATAAAGATTGCGTTTTGTGTGTTGAAGGTCAAGGTGTGGTTAAAAAAGAATTTCTACATAATCCAATTTCAATAGAACTTGAAAATATAATTGAAAATCGAAAGTCAATAATTTTTAATAAAAATGAAGGTGCAAAGCTTATTGGCTTAATAAAAAATGACCAAATAAAATTTTCGTCAATAATTGTTGTTCCAATATGTGCTCTCGGAGACACCTATGGTGCAATTGTTGCACTTTCAAACAATAATTTTTCAAACTCCGAAGTTAAAATTCTTCAAACCTTTGCAAATTTTATTTCGCTTCAAATTTCATAAATTATTGATTTTTAAATATTTATTTATAAATTTAAAAATTTAATCGTTTAATATTTTAATTTTCTTATTTGATTTTAATATATTCATTTAAATTAAATTGATATTTTAATTTACTCATTTAATGTTAAATTAGTAATTTAATGTAAATTAATAATCCAATGTAAAATAATTTAATGTTTATGTTAATTATTCATATTTATGTAAATTTTAACATTTAAAATTATTTTTGATATATCTTAAAATTTAGGTTAACTATAAAAAATATAAAAGCATAAAACAAGTGTGAAAGTAGTTTTTGGTTTTATGTAAAAATAGTTTTTGATCTTATGATTAAATTTTAACTTTTAACGCACAATAAAACTATGAAAAAATCATTTGTGCGTGGGGCAATTGTTCTTGGAATTGCCAGCATAATTTGCAAACTTTTTGGTGCAATTTTTCGCATCCCGCTAACTTTTTTAATAAACGCCGACGGAATGGGACTATATCAACTGGTCTATCCAATTTTTGCCCTATGCCTAGTTGCAAGTTCGGGCGGAATTCCAACAAGTATGTCAAAAATTATAAGCAAAGAGCGCACAAAACGGAACAATAAAAATATTTTGATAATTTTTAAAATGTCAATTAAAATTATGCTTGTTTTAAGTGTTTTTTTTTCTATTTTAATTGCGCTATTGTCCCCGATAATATCCAATGTGCAAGGGAATAATAATCTTTTTGTGTGCTATTTAATTTTGTCACCAGCAATTGTATTTGGGGCTTTGGCGGCGTGTTTGCGGGGCTATTTTCAAGGCTTTGAAGAAATGAGATTTTCAGCTCTAAGCCAAGTGTTAGAACAATTTTTTAAGCTAATTTTTGGGCTGTTTTTTGCGTTTATTTTCCAAAAATTTGGGGTTTTTTATAGTGTTTTTGGAGTATTTTTAGGAATTAATATTAGCGAATTAATCTCGCTAACCTATTTGTTTTTGTGCTATAAAAAAAGAAAAATATATGTTGATTTTTCAAAAAATATTGATGAAGAAATCACAAAAAAAGAGGCTTTCAGACTAATTTTCAAAGAAGCGTTGCCAATCACACTCACTTCAATTGTTGTGCCACTAACTGGGGTGATTGATAGTTTGATTATAATAAAATTGTTGCAAAATAGTGGTTTTGATTTTACACTTTCGTCCAGTTTATATGGGCTAGACAGTGGGGTGGTGGCAAGTTTAATCAATCTTCCAAGCGTTGTTGCAATCAGTT
>CAYXET010000002.1:0-16012 GCA_964464025.1 uncultured Christensenella sp.
CTAAAAAAACTAAAAAGCACCAAGTTTTTGGTGTTTTTTTGTGTGAGTTGAAAAATAAATTGAATTAATTTTAAATTGCAAATAAGTTAAAATTTAATTAAATTTTAAGTAGCAACAATTTAAAACCAGCCGATAAAAAGATTGGGCGACATCAAGCTATTCTAACTATTTGGCCGCAAAAAGGGACTATTGCGCTGTGGGGTTGCGATTGCACTGTTTTTTTTATTTATATATTAATTAGTTGACTAAAATGTTTTTAGATTATATAATTAAAATGTGATAATTCTTGGGATAGACCCCGGCTATGCAATTGTTGGCTATGGGGTGATAGAAAAAAATGGATATGAAACAAAGTGCCTTGATTATGGTGCAATCACCACCGACAAGGACACTGATTTTCCAACAAGACTTACGCAAATTGCTGAAGGACTTGAATTTTTGATTGACAAATATAAGCCCGATTGTCTTGCAATTGAAGAACTTTTTTTTCAAAACAACCAAAAAACCGCAATTATGGTGGCACAAGCGCGTGGAGTTGTTGTTATGCTTGCAAAACAAAAAATTGGCGAACTTTTCGAATACACTCCGCTTCAAATAAAGCAAGCGCTAACGGGGCAAGGCAGGGCAGAAAAAGCCCAAGTGCAATTTATGGTAAAAGCAATTTTAAACCTAGAAAAAATCCCAAAACCAGATGATGCAGCCGATGCTTTGGCGGTTGCGATTTGCCACTCGCAAACAAATCAAACACTTGGAAATTTTAAGTATTAAAAACTAGATATTAGATATTAAAAAAAATTTTAATAACAAAAATAACAAAAGATAGAAATTTTGTTGATTTACGAAAATTTGTAAAATCTATTATAAATTTAAAAAGGAAAGCAAAAATGATAGCATATATAAAAGGGAAAATTTTGGAAAAAACCGAAACAACTGTTGTTGTAGAAACGGGCGGAATTGGATATGAAGTTAACATTTCGTTAAACACAAGTTTGAAACTTGCAAATTGTGGTGAATGCGAATTGTTTTGCTATATGCAAGTGCGTGATGACGGAATTTTTTTGTTTGGATTTTCAACAAAAGAAGAAAAAGAGTTGTTTTTGAAACTGATTTCGGTTAGTGGTGTTGGCCCAAAAATGGCACTTACAATTTTAAGTGGCGCAAGTTTGACAGACCTTCTTTCGGCAATTGTTTGTGAAGATAGCACAATGCTTTCAAAGGTTAAGGGTGTTGGCAAAAAAACAGCGGAAAGAATTATTTTGGAACTAAAAGAGAAAGTGAACCTTGCGTTGTCTTGTGAAGAAAATCAAGAAATTAATTTGAAAAACGCAGTGATAGATGACACTATAATGGCGTTGGTTGCACTAGGACTTTCAAAATCAGATGCGATAAGCAAAATTAAAGCACAATACGAAGTTGGCGATACAGTTGAAACTTTGATTGAAAAAATATTAAAAAATTTAAGTAGGTAGAAATGGAAGAAAGATTTATTACAAGCACAAAAAATGAAAGTGAAAGCGAAGTTGAAAACAAACTTAGACCCACAACTATTGACGACTATGTTGGGCAAGAAAAAATAAAAAACAACCTGAAAGTTTTTATCGCTGCAACAAAGGCAAGGGGAGAAGCACTGGACCATGTTCTTTTATATGGCCCACCGGGACTTGGGAAAACAACACTAAGTCATATCATTGCAAATGAGCTTAACAGCCAAATTAAAATTACAAGTGGCCCCGCTATTGAAAGTGCTGCTGACCTTGCAAGCATATTAACAAATCTTAGCAAAAATGATGTTTTGTTTATTGATGAAATTCACAGACTAAACCGAAGTGTGGAAGAAATTTTATATCCCGCAATGGAAGATTACGCCCTAGATTTTATTGTTGGAAAAGGTCCAAGTGCAAGGGCGATGCGCCTTAAAATTCAACCCTTCACGCTGATTGGCGCAACCACTAAGGCAGGAAGTTTGTCGGCACCGCTACGAGACCGTTTTGGTGTTATTGCAAGGCTAGAAATGTATTCTAGTGACGAACTGAAACAAATCATTATGCGTTCAAGCAAAATCTTGAACGTGAAAATAGACGATGATGCGTGTTTGATTTTGGCAAAGCGAAGTCGTGGAACACCAAGAATTGCAAATCGGCTTTTAAAGAGAATTCGAGATTTTGCTCTTGTTGAAGGAAGCGAAGTTATAACAAAAGAAATTGCCGAGAAAAGTTTGAACTTGCTAGAAGTTGATGAATATGGCCTTGATTACACCGACAGAAGAATTTTGGAAGTGATGATAGATAAATTCGGTGGCGGTCCGGTTGGCCTAGACACGCTTTCGGCTTCAACTAATGAAGAAAGTGCAACAATTGAAGACGTGTATGAGCCTTATCTTCTTCAAATTGGTTTTATCGCTCGAACACCACGAGGAAGAATATGTTTGCCACTTGCTTATGAACATCTAAACAAAAAATTGAGTGTAGAGAAAAAACAAGAACTAGAAGAAATTAACAAAATAGTTTCTAGTGACGAATAAAAAATATAAAGGAAAAATGTTGCAAAAAGGAAAATAAATTGATATGGAAATGCAAAAGGATATATACAAAAAAGAAACATATTTTTATGACTTGCCTGAAAGTTTGATTGCACAAACACCTATTGAACCACGAGACCACAGCAGAATGCTTGTTTATGACAGAAAAACAAAAGTGACAGAACACAAACATTTTTATGATATTGAAAATTATCTTAAAAGTGGCGATGTTTTGGTTGTGAACAACACGCGTGTTATTCCGGCAAGGTTGATTGGCAAGAAAATTGAAACAGGGGCGAAAATTGAAGTGTTTTTGTTAAAAAAATTGTCACAAAACACTTATGAAGTTTTGCTAAAACCTGCAAAAAAAGCAAAAATTGGCTGCGAAATAAAGTTTTCAGAGTCGCTTTCGTGTGAGGTTACAAAAAAAGGAGAAATGGGAATTGGTGAAGTCGTTTTCAAGGCAAACGGAATTTTCGAAGAAGAACTTGAAAAAATCGGTTCTATGCCACTTCCTCCATATATTCACGAAAAATTGAAAAACAAAGAACGTTATCAAACAGTCTATTCAAAAACCGAAGGCTCTTGCGCGGCACCAACTGCTGGTTTGCATTTCACAAACGAGCTTCTAGAAAGATTAAAGCAAAAAGGTGTGATTATTGTTAATGTTTTGTTACATGTTGGTCTTGGAACATTCAGACCTGTTAACGAAGAAAACATTTTGTCGCACGATATGCACAGCGAATATTATGAAATTAGTGAAGAAAGTGCGAAAATGATTAACGACGCAATAAGCGAAAACAGGAGAGTTTTTGCCGTTGGAACAACAAGTGTTCGAACGCTTGAAAGCAGCAATGAAAAAATTGGTGATAAATATTTTGTGAAGGCGGGAAAGGGTGAAACGAAAATTTTCATTTATCCCGGCTATGAATTTAAAATTGTTCAAGGCTTAATCACAAACTTTCATTTGCCCGAAAGCACGCTTATTATGCTAGTTTCTGCATTTTGTGGGCTTGATGAAACATTAAAGATTTATTCCGAAGCCGTGAAAGAAAA
The DNA here is from genome assembly GCA_964464025.1 of uncultured Christensenella sp. Classification (GTDB taxonomy): domain Bacteria; phylum Bacillota; class Clostridia; order Christensenellales; family UBA1242; genus UBA7868. The sequence continues at coordinate 3,575 of CAYXET010000002.1, forward strand.
ATATAGATTTTTTAGTTTTGGAGATGCTTGTTTGTTTTTGTAACGTTAAAAAAATTATTAAAAAACTTAACAAAAAATTCAAAAAATAAAATTAACAAAATCAATTTAAATATGGAAAGCAAAAAATTATAAAAAGATTTTAAAAGCAAAAGTAAATAATAATAAAAGAATTAAAAAAAATAAGGGAAAAACATAAAAATTTAGTGTAAAAATATAAAATAAAAAGGATAAATTATGGATAAATTTAGATATGAGATTCTTCACACGTGCAAACAAAGTGGAGCGAGAGTTGGACGATTATACACACCACACGGGGTGATTGAAACACCTGTTTTTATGCCTGTTGGAACGCAAGCCACGGTGAAAACTTTGTCGCCCGACGAACTTAAAAGCGTGAATTCGCAAATAATTTTAAGCAACACCTATCATCTATATTTAAGGCCGGGGCACAAACTTGTTGAAAAAGCTGGTGGACTTCATAAGTTTATGAACTGGGATAGGCCAATTTTGACAGATTCAGGCGGATTTCAAGTGTTCAGTTTAAGTGAAAGAAACAAGATTACTGATGATGGTGTGGAATTTAAAAGCCACCTAGACGGAAGTAAACATTTTTTCAGCCCCGAAAAAGCAATTGAGGTTGAAAACAGTTTGGGTGCCGATATTATAATGGCTTTTGACCAGTGTAGTGGCGTTGGGGTCACTCACGAAGAAGCTGAAAAGTATATGTATCGAACATTGTCGTGGCTAGACAGATGTTATAAGGCACATAAAAACGAAAACCAATGTTTATTTCCAATTGTTCAAGGGAATTTTTATAAAGATTTAAGAAAAATAAGCCTAGAAAAAACTCTTCCATACGTGAAAGTGGGCATTGGGATTGGCGGACTTTCGGTTGGCGAGCCAAAAGAAGTTATGTATGAAATTTTGGACGAATTAAAACCGCTTTACCCAGAAAGCGTGCCAAGATATTTAATGGGAGTGGGAAGCCCCGATTGCCTAATTGAGGGATTTATTCGTGGAATTGATATGATGGATTGCGTTATGCCAACACACGTTGGTCGAAACGGAACGGCTTTCACCACTTTTGGTCGAGTTGTGATTAAAAACGCGTGCTATAAAGAAGATTTTTCTCCACTAGATAGCGAATGTGATTGCTATTGTTGCAAAAATTTTACAAGGGCATATCTAAGACATTTGTTCAATGCCGATGAAATTTTGGGTGCAAGACTTCTTAGTTTGCACAATATACGATTTTTAACAAGAATGAGTGAAGATATTCGAAAAGCAATTTGGGAAGATCGACTTTTAGATTATCGTGCCGAATTTTATAAAAAATATAATCAAAATAAAAATTAATTTATAAAATTTGTTTGAAAATTTATAATTATTTGATAAAATAAGACTATTGAAAGGAGAAAAATATGAATTTAATTTTAACATCTGAAAATTTAGGAAATTTAATTTTGATTATCATTTTGCTTGCTGCTTGTGCGGTGATGTTTGTTTTAAGTTATATGAAAAACAAAAAATATCTTGCAGCCCAACAAGAATTACTGGATCAAATTCAAGTTGGAAGCAGAATTTTAACAAAAACCTTTATTTATGGAACGGTTGAAAAAATAACCGAAACAACCGACGGAAAAATTGTGTTAATCAGAACGGGTGAAGGCGAACAATCATCTTATATTGAAATGAATATTGAAGGAATTTATTCTATCGACCACAAAGAAGAATTTGTTGAAAATTTTGAAGGAGCCAAAGAAGTTGAAGCCGAAGAGGTTGAAGAAATTTCTGAAGAAAAATAATTTTGAAAGTTAGAAATATTTTTGAAAAATGGAATAAGCCTTAACAAAAAGCGATTTGGAATTAAGGATTTTGTTCTAAAAAAGGGAGTATTTTCATATAGTAATCCAGAGGGACAAGATATGAAAATAAAAACTTTATCGCAAAATAATTCATCACTAAAATCAATTTTTGTTGGAAGCGTTGTTGCACTTGTTGTCAGTTTGCTTTCAATTTTGCTTTTTGCTTTTCTTGTGAAGTTAACTGGCCTAAACGACAACCTAATTAAGCCAATAAATCAGATTATAAAAATTGTTAGTATTTTGATTGGCTGCCTTGTTGCTTTTAATGGTGAAACAAAAAAAACACTGTTTTTGGGCGCAATTGTGGGCATATTCTACATTGTTTTTGCTTTTGTTCTTTTTAGTGCTTTAAACGGAGAGTTTAACTTTTCATTTTCGCTAGTTTTCGACATTCTTTTTGGCTTGGCTGTTGGCATTGTATGTGCAATTATAACAAACCTAATCAAAAGAAGATAGTTTTTGGGAATTAGTAAGTGAATTTTTATTTGAAAATGAGTTTATTGCTTTTCGTTGCAACAAATAAACATTGTCAAAAATTAAAAAGGTATATAAAATTTGGCGTAGAAATTTAAAATTTTATAATCTTTATAAATTTTTTGAGAAAAAAAGACAATTGTCTAGTTTTTTAAAAAATGGTCCATAATTAAGATAAACAAAAAAGTTTATCTTTTTTTATTGAAAATTACTTTTAATTTTTAATAAGTTTTGTTATAATTAGTTGACTAATGGTTGAATTTTAACTATAATAATAAAAGTTTAAGGAGAATTTACTACAATAATGAAGAAAACGACAATTGGCAAATTTATAGTAACAGGTGTTCTAGTCCTTGTTGGGCTGTTTTTGAGCATCTTTAGTTTTGATATTGGCATCTACACCTATAATGGTTTTGCAAAAGCAATAAAACTTGGCATTGACCTTGAAGGTGGGGTTTTGGCTGTTTACAATGTTAAACAAATTGATGGGGTAGACGCAAATTTTGACACGCAAGTTGAAGCAACAATCACAAGGATTTCGAATATCTTGTCGGAAAAAGGTTTTTCGGAAGCAACGGTTGTTAAACAAGGCAACGGGCTTAATGCAACACAAATTCGTGTTGAAGTTCCCGATGTAGATGACCCAGAAGAAATTTTAAATTTGATTGGTGACCCACAAACACTTGAAATTAAAAAGGAAGAAGACGGTGAGGCAATATTGACCGGGCAAGACATAAAAAATGTCTATGCTTCTTATCAAAGCAGTCAATATGGTGTTTCGGTTGAATTCACCGAAGAGGGTGCAAAAAAGTTTAAAGACTTAACAAGTGAAGTTTCAAGTTCTTCCAACAACACGATATATCTATATCTTGGCGGAGAATTGTTCTCATCTCCTCAAGTTAACAGCACAATTTCAGACGGAAAAACATTTATTACTGGAGAAATGACGCAAGCACAGGCTGAAGAATATGCAACGCAAATTATGAGTGGCACGTTCGACGTTGAACTAAGTTTGTTTTCGAATGAATATGTAAGTGCAACACTAGGTAAAGACGCACTTAACCTTGCAATTGTTGGTGGGGTAATTGGTCTTGTTTTGATTTTTGTTATAATGTATGTTCGATATCGACATCTTGGCTTAATTGCAAACCTAAGTTTGATTATCTATTCAATTTTAATGTTATTTTTCTTGCAAGCAATTCCATTTGTTCAATTATCTTTGGCGGGAATTGCGGGCATAATTTTAAGCCTTGGAATGGCGGTAGACGCAAACATTGTTATTTTCGAAAGAATGCGAGACGAATATAAACTAGGGAAGAAAATTCCAACGTGTGTTGAAAACGGATTTAAGAAAGGGTTAGTTACAATTTTGGATAGCAACATAACAACGCTAATTGCTTGTTTAGTTTTATATATTTTCGGAAACGGAACAATTCAAAGTTTTGCAATAACATTGGCACTAGGAATTTTGCTATCAATGTTCACCGCTTTGGTTTTAACAAAAATATTCTGCAGGTGGTATCTTCACCTTAACAGTAAAAATCCTAAGAAGTTAAACTTTAAAAGAGAGGTTACCATAGATGAACTTAAATAGTGTTAACGAAAAAATAAAGAAATTTGATTTTTGTGGAAAACTAAAAATTTGTGCAATAATAAGCATAGCAATTATTCTTGTTGGCGTGTTGGTTGTTTCAATTTTTGGGTTTAATTTGGGAATAGATTTTACTGGTGGAACAGTTTTGAACGTGAAAGTTGGTGCAAAACTTGAAGAAAACAAAGAAAACTACGCAACTCTTTCAGAAGAAATCACAACAATTTTTAAAAATGAAGGTTTTGAAATTGGTTATCTTCAACAAGAAGGTGTTGGCGAAGAAGCACAAATTGCAATAAGATTTAAAGACAAAGCAAATTTAACTGAATCACAAATGCAAGAGCAAATTGAAGTTTTGAAAGAAAAGTTAGAAACAGGCCTAACGCTTAATGGAAATCATGTTGAAGTTACTGTTTCAAATGGTTCACGAATTGCAGCAAGTGCAAGTTTAACATTGCTTATAAACTCGCTTTTGGCTGTGCTTGTGGCAGTGATTTTAATTTTGGTCTATATCGCAATCAGGTTTGAACTTCTAAGCGGGTTAACGGCAATTTTAATGCTTGTTCACGATGTGTTTATAATGTGCAGTTTAGTGGCAATATTCCGAATTCAAATTAGTGCAAGTTTCATTGCTGCGCTAATCACTATCATTGGATATTCAATAAACAACGTTATAATTGTGTTTGATAGAATAAGAGAAAACAAGAAAAAAGAAGATTACAAAGGGCTTTCAAATGCCGAACTTGTTAACGCAAGCATAAAACAAGTTTTGACAAGAACATTCCTAGCATCATTAACAACCCTAGTTGCAATTTTGGCACTGACAATCATTGGTGTTGCTAGCATAAGAGAGTTCCTTCTTCCAATTATATTTGGTCTAATTTCTGGAATTTATTCTTCAACAATGTTGGCTGGTCCAATTTGGGCATTAATCAACGACAAAACTGTCCGAAAAACTAAGAAAGGATAGTTTAGAAAGCCTTTCTTAATGAAAGGTTTTTTTAAGAGAAAAGATATGGAATTTACAAAAAATGGAGAAAATTTAATAGATAAAAAGGTCCTAGACGAACTTAGTAAAAAATTTAATCTTAATGAAAAAGTTATCGAAATTTTAGTTAATCGTGGATATTCAAACGAAAAATTAATAGACGAGTTTTTAAATTCAGACATAAGTTGCCTTAAAGACCCATTTTTGCTGCAAAATATGGAAAAAGTTGTCGAAAGAATAATTTCCGCAATAAATAGCAATGAAAAAGTGCTTATTTTTGGCGACTACGACACCGACGGAATTTGTGCAACAAGCATTTTGTATAACTATCTAAAAACAAAATCTGACAATATTTTTGCATATCTTCCAAATCGAACCGAAGACGGCTATGGCTTGTCGTGCCCTTGCATAGACAAAATTGCAAAAAGGCTGATGCCAAACTTGATTATCACTGTCGATTGCGGAATTTCGTGTGAAAAGGAAGTGGAATATGTTAAAAAACTTGGGATAGACATAATTGTCACCGACCACCACGAACTTCCCGAGAAACTGCCTAATTGCTTAATTTTGAACACAAAATTTGACCAACCATTCAATTTTAAGGGTTTGTGCGGAGCCGGAGTTGCATTTAAGGTTGTTCAAGCGCTTGGGCAAAAATTAGGCGATAATGTTGAAAAATATTTGCCAATGTGTGCTTTGGCCACCATTGCCGATATTGTTCCATTAACAAACGAAAATCGAATTTTAGTAAAAGAAGGGCTAAAAAGAATTGACCTTCTTCCGCTTGGGGTGAAAATTTTATTGAAAAAGACGCTAAAAACACTAAAAGATGTTTCTAGCACAGACATAGCCTATAAAATTGCACCAAAGTTAAATTCTGCTGGCCGACTTGCCGACGCAAACATTGCCCTAAAATTGTTTTTAACAACAAATTTGAGTGAAATTAACAATTGCATTGAAACAATTGAATATCTAAATGAAAAGCGGAAAAAACTTTGTGAAAAAATTTTTGATGAAGCAGTTGAAAGAATTGGAACAAGCGCCAAGAACAAAAAAATAATTGTTTTGGCCAACGATTCGTGGGATATTGGAGTTTTGGGAATTGTTTGTGCAAAATTGTGTGAAGAATTTTCAAGACCAATAATTTTGTTCGGAAAATGTCAAGGCGAACTTAAAGGCTCGTGTCGAAGTTTGGGGAATGTTGACGTTGTTCGAATATTCACTAATGCAAAAGATTTGTTGATAAATTTTGGCGGACACTCAAAAGCGGGCGGGCTTTCAATTGAAGAAAAAAACTTGAAAGCTTTTGAAATGGAATGTGAAAAGTTTGTGGCAAAAACCTATTCGGAAGAAGATTTTTTGTGCAAAAAAACTTATGATTTAGAGTTAAAGAATGACGAAGTTAACATAGATTTTGTGAAAAGTTTAAACGTTTTGGAACCTTGCGGATATGAAAATATGTCACCAATTTTCAAAATTGAAATAAATATTGAAAATGTAAAAAAAATGAAAAATAATCAATCGCATCTAATTTTGGGAAGTAAAAACTTTGAACTGATTTCTTTTAATGATGAAAAGAATTATGAAAACTATCAAAATTTTAACAAAATCACAGTTCTAACCGACTTGCAAGTGAATCTCTTTAACGGGAAAGAGTCGCTTAGGGGAATTGTGAAAGCCGTTAACTTTGATGAGCCAAAACCAAAACTTATTGAAAAGTTAGAGGCAAGTTTTTTTAATCAACTTTCTTTTTGCAATGAAAATACAGAGCAAAAATTTAGTGTTAAAACTTTTTCAAAACTTGAAGACTTAGACAAAATTTTGGATAATAGCACAATTATTCTGACCTATGATGCCTTAGATGATAAATTGAAAAAATATAATAGTTTTAATGTGTCTAGTTTTGTTTTGAACACAAAAAACGAAAAAACAGTTTTGTTTGGAATAAAATCTTTTCAAAATATAGCAAATTTCGACAAAATTATTCTTCTTCAAAAGTCGATTTCGGCTGAATTCTTGTTGTTTTTAAACAGACTTGGGTTGAAAGTTTATGAGCCACAAGAGTTTAATTTTTTGCAAAATTTTAGTTTGAAAAAAGAAGACTTGTTGAAAGTTTATTTTGCTTTGGTTAGCGCAATTGGTAGGCAAGTTTGTGCCGACAGTTATTATAAATATTTTGAAAAAATGAAAAAACTTGGCAAAGCAGACATAGATTTTAAACTTTTTTATGTTTCAATTCTTATTTTTAAAGAACTAAGTTTGATTGAACTTATAAAAAATGATAAAAACGAAATAAAATTTTTGTTAAATAAGAAAAAAACTGATTTAACAAAATCTGTTATCTATAACAAAATTAATTCGCTAAGGGGGAAAAATGATTAAAGAAATTATTGAAAATTATGTAAATTTTTCTTCGGAAGAAAAGAATGACCTTATTAAATTTGTTGAAAAAGAAAATTTTGACAATCATTCTTTAAGCGTGGCAAAAATTTTAATTGAAAACAACGCCGACTACGTTACCGTGCTAAGTGGGCTATATTTGTCGAAATATCGAGAAGATAGTGAAGTTATTAAAGATAAAAACTTGCCCATAGATTGCGAAACAATTTTGTCTTCTTTGCTAAAAATTGAAAATATTAATTTAACAAACGACGAAATTAGCACAGAAAATATTAAAAATTTGCTAATTAGCATTGCAAATGATATCAGAGTTATTTTGATAAAACTTGCTGATGTTGTGGCGTTTGCAAAAGAAATTGATGAGTGTTTAGACGCAAAATCTAGCGCAAAAATTTCGCACGATGAAGCCTATAACTTTCACACAATTGTAAAAGAACTTTATGCGCCAATTTCGGCTAGGCTTGGCCTTAGCAACATAAAAAGTGCTTTGCTAGATTACAACATTCGTTTTTTCCATAAAAGTGAATATGACAAAATTGGTGCCAGCCTTGATGAATTTTATAGAAATCGTTATCAAGAAATTGAAATCAACATTTCAAAAATAAAAAACACATTAAATTCTTTGAACATAAAAAGCAAAGTTTATGGCCGAATTAAACACATTTCAAGCATTTTTAACAAATTGAAAGATAAAAACAAAACTTTGGCGCAAATCTATGACCTTCTTGCCATTAGAGTTATTTGTCAAACAAAAGATGAGTGCTATGAAGTTTTGTCGATTATAAATTCGCTATACGAGCCGATTGATGGGCGTTTTAAGGACTATATTTCTCGTCCGAAACAAAACGGTTATCAAAGCATACACACAACTGTTATAACCGAAAATAACGACCCACTAGAAATTCAAATTCGAACGCAAGAGATGCACGATTTTGCCGAATACGGAATTGCCGCACACTTTTTGTATAAGGAAAAAAAGACGAAAGAGTCGGAACTAGATAAAAAATTAATTTGGGTTAAAAAACTTTTGGAAAACACCGAGTTTTCTTCGGCTTCGGACTATTTGACTGAACTTAAAAACGACCTTTATGCAAGTGTAATTTTTGTGCAAACTCCACTTGGAAAAGTTATCAGTTTGAAAGAAAATTCTTCACCAATAGATTTTGCTTATTGTGTGCACACCGAAGTTGGAAACAAATGTGTTGGGGCAAAAGTTAACGGAAAACTTGTTCCGCTAAATTCAACGCTAAAAAATGGCGACGTTGTTGAAATCATCACAAGTCAAAACGGGAAACCTAGCCGTGATTGGTTAAAAATTATCACAACAAAGGAAGCCAGAAGTAAACTTAATTCCTATTTTAAAAACGATTTTAAGGAAGAAAACATTAAGCGTGGGAAATTGATGTTAGAAGCTACTTGCAAAAATAAACATATTGAACCTAAAAGTCTTCTTTGTTATGCTTGGTTAAAGGAATTGTTTGATAAGTGGACGTTAAAAAGCCTAGATGACCTTTATGCTTGCATTGGCCACGGAACATTAACAAGCACTCAGGTTGTGAACAAACTTTTGGCCAAATTTAGGCAACAACAAAAAATTTCTAGTGAAATTAAAGCAACAAGGTCGCATTCTGGTGGGGCAGAAAAAGATGTTGAGTTTGAAAACGGAATTAGTGGACTTCTAATTAGATTTGCAAAATGTTGTTTACCTGTTCCCGGTGATGAAATTGTTGGCTTTATCTCTCGCGGGAAAGGAATAACAATTCACGCTCAAAATTGTCCAAACGTTGCAAGTCTTGCAAAAGATAGATTAATTAAGGCTAGTTTTGTGAAAAATTCAAACAATAAATTTAATTCGCATTTAATTGTTCAAACGCTAAAATCAAGCAATGTCATTTTAAACATCACCAAAATTTTGCTTGACGAAAAAATTAATATGACTGGCCTAAACACAACCAAAACTAGTGACCAACAACTTATTGATTTATATGTTGATGTTAAAAATTTGGATGAGTTAAACAAACTTATGCAAAAAATTAAAAAAATTAGTGGCGTTTATGAAGTTGAAAGGTCAAAAGGAGAATAGGGAAGTGGAAATATTAACAAACATAGAAAATAATTATGAATTTCAAGACATAATTAAACTTTTTATTCCTATAAACTTTGAAGAATACGACATTGTCGTAAATCATATTATGGAAGAAAAAGAAAATAAAATTTTCAACTACTACAAAGTTTTTGATAACAAAAAAGAATATAATTATGAAAAAGTTAGTGAAATTTCGCCATATATTTCGTCAAAATCTTTTGCTAAAATTGGTCTTTATGAAATTTTAAGTAAAATTTTCAACAAAAATCTTCCCTATGGGGCACTAACAGGCATAAGGCCGGTTAAGTTTTGTTATGACCTAATGAAAAAAGGCCTTCAAAAAGTTTCAATCCCTAATTTTTTGCTAAACAACTATCACGTTTCAAAGGAAAAGGTCGACTTGATTGTGGAAATCATTATCAATCAAACAAAAGTTGAATTAAACGACAAGTTGGTTGATTTCTACATCAACATTCCGTTTTGCCCAACAAGATGTTCCTATTGCAGTTTCATTTCAATGGAAGTTGACAAGGCAGGGAAAATGGTTGACGAATATGTTGACAAACTTATTTATGAAATTGAACAAACAAAAAAGTTTTTGATGGAAAATTATTACATTGTAAAGTCCGTTTATATTGGTGGGGGAACGCCAACCTCGCTTAGCGCAAGTCAGCTTGAAAGAATTTTGCAAAGCGTGAGTTTTAAGGTTAAGGAATTTACGGTCGAGGCAGGACGACCCGACACAATTACAAAAGAAAAACTTGACATTCTTCATAAATATGGAGTTACAAGAATTAGCATAAATCCACAAACATTCAATGATAAAGTTTTGCAAAAAATTGGGCGAAAACACAGTGCTATGGACGCTTTAAACGCCTATAAACTTGCCAGAAATTATAACTTTGATATTAATATGGATTTCATTATGGGTCTTGCGTCAGACACAATTAAGGGTTTTGAAGAAACAATGGATATTGCAACATATCTTAACCCCGAAAATATCACTATTCACACATTATGTTTAAAAAGAACATCTAAACTTCAACAAGAAAATGAAAATATTTTTAAAAATGAAAGCCGAGTGAAAAAAATGTCGGTCATTGCTGAAAAAAAGTTGAAAGAGAGTGGGTATAAGCCATATTATTTGTATAGGCAAAAAAATATGGTTAGTGCACTAGAAAATGTTGGCTATTTCAAAAATAATAAAATTTGCTATTTTAACATCGATTCTATGGACGAACTGGCCAGTATTGTTGCTTGTGGGGCAAATGGAATTAGCAAACGAGTGTTCAGTTTAACAAACAGAATTGAACGTTTTGCAAATGTGAAAGATATCAAAGAATACAACAATCGTGTTGATGAAATGATTGAAAAGAAAAAAGAACTATTTTCACTAAAAGAATTTTCACGTAAGTAAAAATTCCACAAAAATAAAAATTCACACGAAAAATGGTGGCAACATAGTATGATAATATGTTATTTCTCACCATTTTTGGAATTTTATTTGCTTTTTTGATGACGGTTACAGGTTCAAGCCTTGTGTTTTTATTTAAAAAACCGATTGGCGACAAACTAAACACGTTTTTCTATGGCATAAGTGCGGGTGTTATGTTTGGTGCGACAATTTTTTCTTTAATAATCCCAAGTATGAACGCAAGTGAAAGTTATGGAGCGTTAAAATTTGTTCCAACAGTTATTGGAATAGTTTTTGGCGCTTTTTTTATTGTTTTTTTAGATTTTTTTGTGCAGAAAACAAAGAAAAATTCTTGCGGACTTAATAGGAATATGAAAATTTTTCTTGCGGTGACCATTCATAATATCCCCGAAGGTCTTGCAATTGGCTTTGCTTTTGGTGTGGCGTTGAATAGCGCTGATTTTGCTCTTTGTTACAGTGCACTAAGCCTTGCAATTGGCATAGGAATTCAAAATTTTCCCGAGGGTAGTGCAATTTCTCTTCCATTAAAAAAAGAACTTGGAAGTGGCTCCAAAGCCTTCCTTTTTGGGCTATATTCGGCCCTTGTTGAGCCGATTGCTAGCGTGCTGGGTATTTTTCTTGCTTATAGTCTTTCGTGTGTGTATGGCTACATTTTAGCGTTTTCGGCTGGTGCGATGATTTATGTTATAATTGAAGAAATTTTGCCCGAAGCAAATTTGAAAGGATATGAAAAAATTCGAACTTGGAGTTTTATTTTAGGGTTTTTATTAATGATGATTTTAGACACAAGTTTGGTGTAAAACGTGAAAATTATTTGTAGTTTTCACCATGGATTTCACTATAATTTTTATCATCGTTTTCGCTATAATTTTCATTAAAAGATGGGGCGGTGTTTTGATTGCTTAAAATTTCAATCATTTGATTATTTGTTGTTTTTAGTGGATTTGCCGTGCACTTTGTGTTAACAAAAAGTTCAACCAAAACAACATCAAGTCCAACTTTGCAAACACAGTTATATGGGATAAAAATTGTTTCTTGTGGCTTAAAAAAACCTTTCTTTTCGCCGGGGACAACAAAGCCTAAAATCTTTCCAGTTTGTGGAAAGAAAATGATATCGATGATATTTCCTAAGATTTTTCCGTCTAAAACATTGATAACAAGTTTGCATTTTAAATCTTGAAAGGAAAAACCTTGCTGATTTTGCATAATAAATTATATTTGGCAAAATTTTCGATTATTCTACATTTTTTGCAAAAAGTTTAAAACAAAAGTATAATAATTAAATTTTAAATTATAAAATTATATTCTATATAAGAAAGAAAAAAGAAGAATTAAAAATAATTAGTTTGTAGAAACTTATTTTTTACGAAAAAAACTAGTTAGTGTGTAGCGACACAATTTTTGCAACAAAAAAAGAAAGCGTTTAGGGGCACAATAGGGTTCCCTAAAACACTTGTTGTTTTTGGGAAAAGAGAAAACGAACGATCTAACCGAAATTTTGCGAGTGAAACTGGCAAAATGAGCAAGAGTGAGCGTTTTGACGCAATCGCAACCCCCACAGCGCTAGGGTTACTTTTTTCGACAAAAAAGTAAGAATAA
>CAYXET010000003.1:0-15666 GCA_964464025.1 uncultured Christensenella sp.
ATACGCCATTGAAATTTAATGATAACAACACAGTTGCCATTATCACTAGAATACTAATAATTATTGTTCTTAATTTAATAACCACAAAATGCATATTCCACCTATAATTCTATAATATTTTATTTTAATTTCCACAATAAAAATTTGTTTTATTATTACTTTTTTTGTCAAAAATCAAATTCTAAAATATTTATATTTGAATCCTCTTTGTTTTATAACCAAAATTCCAAACAAAAAAAATTGCCAAAAGGCAATTTTATTCTTTTTTGTCTTCGGAAGTTTCTTCTTCCTCTTCTTCATATATAGGTTTTTTGTTAAAGCGGTCAAAATTTAGAACGCGCTTTCCAGCATCAAATTTGCTTTCATTATCATTAACAATAAACACTTTTCTGTTGACTTCTTTAATAAATCTTTTGAAAGCGTCTAAATTTACTGTGTCTGGATAGTTTTGCAAAACAAACTTAACAGAATCATCATAATCTTTTGTGAATTTCGCTTGATATGTTAACCTGTCAAACATAACCGAAATTTTTATTTCTAGGTTATTTTTTAATTCAAAAATTGTTCGGTCGGTGTAAATTACCAAAAAAACTTTTAGGTCTCGGATTTTTCTGATTAGGTCTATTTCCAATCTTCGAGCATAGATATCATTAATTTTTGTTGACAAAAACAATTGCGCAGGCCTATAAGTTGTGATATCTTCTTCTAGGGGCATATCAAAATAGGCTTCCCTGACCTTTTCTTCTTTAAGTGCATTCGAACTGATATATCTGATTGACAAAACTTGCTTGTCTTCTAGTTTTCTAACACGAACTGATGCACGATTTTTTTCCAAAAATTTGTCTTCTGTGTCATAAAAATAGTCTTCATAACTCACATCTTGTTGATTAAACAAAACATAGTTTGCCATGTGCGAAATTATACCATAAATTCGCGAATAATCTTTTTCATCTGAAAGATAAAATTTTTCTTCCTCTAGTCCTTGAATGTTTCTCATACTATTATTTTAACAAAAAATAAATCAATTACAAAACTTTTTTGAATAAATTTATTATCTTTTGGTCAAAATTTCATAAAAAGGAGACGAAATGAAAGTGAAATTTGAAAAAAGTGAAACATATAACAACCTTGCAAAGGCCTTTGCCGGCGAATGCCAAGCAGGTGCAAGATATCAATTTCTAAGCAAACAATGTTTGAAAGAGGGTTACAATTTTTTGTCGGACACAATAAAAACTTTGGCAAAAAATGAAATGGCGCACGCAAAAACTTTTTTTGACCAGATTGTAAATAACAGCGATAAAGTTGTTAAAAACATTAACATAACAAGTGGCTATCCTTTTAAGTTTGGTGAACTTATCGACCACTTTAAGTTTACTATGGAAGACGAACTAATGGAAGCCAAAACAATTTATCCAGCCTATTCAATAACCGCAAAGGAAGAGGGTTTTGATGATATCAGCCACATTTTCGACCGTGTTGCAAGCGTTGAAAACTGCCATTATATGCTAGTTAAACAAATCTATGACGGCCTTAGCAACAAAACGCTTTACCTTTCTTCAACTCCAATTAAATGGAAATGTTCAAATTGCGGAAACGAGCACACGCAAAAATCACCTCTTATGATTTGTGACCTATGCTCTATGCCACAAGGATATGTTGAAGTTCCGTTTGAAACAGGAAAAACTCTAAAAAATTGCATTGTTAGTGATATGGACACAAAAAACATAAAGTGAGAAATATAACCAAATTTTGTTTTATTTTTTACGTTTTTGTAATATAATAGTCGTATGAAATTGAAAAAATTATGTTTAACTTTAATTGTGTTTATAATGATTTTTTGCTTTTCAGGTTGTGCGCAAGTTGAACACAGTCGAGTTGTCTATTCCGACGGGCGAATTGTGGATGCAATAGCCGTTAAACTAGACGAAGAAAAAATAGTTAACAAAGGCTATGACCTTGCAAGTTTGAAAAGCAAAATTAAAACAAAAATGAATAAATATATTTTGGCACTACAATCTAGTTTTTTGTCTAGGGATGACAACTTAACCACGCAAGAAAAAAGTTTTGTTTTGTTTGATATGGCAAGCGAAGTTGGTGAAAAACAAGGCTACATTTATGCCACAATAAATTTTAAGGACTACACAACATTTAAATATTTCTACGGCCTGCACTTGCAAGATAGCAGTCAAACTGAAAGCGAAGATGAAAACATTGTTTCAACTCCGCTCTACACAAAGTCTGTTAGTGTTTCTCAAACGGTTTTTGCTAGTTCTATATGCGAAGACATTGCACAAGACTTTTTAAACGACTATGGCGGGAATTTCGACCTTGACGACGTAGACTTTTCCTTCCTTCTTGGAATGCCCGAATCGCGTCTTCATTCCAACGCAACAACAACCTATTCATCAAACGGAATAACCTATCACGAGTGGAACCTTTCAAGCACCACAGAGGAAATTGTAACGTTTTCCTATCTTCTAAAACCCGTAAATTGGTATATTTTAGCTTTAAGTTTAACGTTCGTTTTGTTTATCGTTTTAACGTTAGTTGCAATGATTGAACGAATTATCAAACGCAAAGAGTTTATTAAAACAATAAATTAAAAGCAATAAATTAAAAGCAATAAATTGAAAGCAATAAATTGAAAACATAAATCAAATAGACTAAAACTTTATAGGTTAAATTCACAAATTAATGGCTAGCGATTTTGAAACTTGCAAAAATAAAAAGAAGAACGATGTTGACATAAATACATTGTTCCTTTTTTATTAGTTTCAAAAATTTTCGACTAAGAACAATAAATTGTAAATTATAAACTCAAAGGTTATCAATTTTAATTATAAACTCAAATATCATTAATTAAAGTATTATTAATTGAAATACCATAATTGAAATATTATAATTGAAATATTATAATTTAATTATTGTAATTGAAATATTATAATTAAAATCTTATAATTGAAATATTGTAATTGAAATATTGTAATTGAAATACTGTAATTGAAATATTGTAATTGAAATATTGTAAATCAAAAAACGAGATGTTTAAAGCAAAAGAGCTCTAAAACCTCGTTTTTTATTTTCTTATAATTTTATAATTTTATAATTTTATAATTTTTATATATTTTTATATATTTTTATATATTTTTATATATTTTTATATATTTTTATATATTTATATGTGTTTTTATGTGTTTTTATGTGTTTTTATGTGTTTATATGTGTTTTTATGTGTTTTTATTTTAATTAAAACCTTATAAAAAATGGCATATTTGTTTTAATATACCATTTTTTTATATCGAGTTTCAAATAAAATTTTTCAATTTACATATAATTATTTTAATATGTTTTAATTTACGTTTTATTGTTCTTTTAAAATATATTAGTTTGTATTTTTGTCCTTTTAAAATATATTGATTTATATTTTATTATCTATTTAAACATTTCAAACCATATTTTATTAATCTTAAAAAATCTTTAAATTATACTACACTTTGTGTTTTATTATTCTTTTAAAATTTTTTAAGGTTGTCTTATTGCTCTTTTTTAAGTGTTAAAATTGAGATTAGTGCTGGAATATAAATCATTAAAAACACTAATAAAACAATAATTTGTGGCAAAAATACTGCTAAAAAGTGTATTTTGAAAAACATTAGCGAACTTGCCAAAACAATTTCTATAACAAAATAGTATACACTTAACGTTGTTATTGGCATTCCTAAAACTTTGTCACTTGCTTTTAGTTTTGTCACAATAAAACTTGCTAACATTATTAAAATAGACAACATGACAAGAGCATAACTAACCCAAAAATTTTGTGAGAAGTTTTTTGTTAAGGTGAAAATCAACACATTATACAAAATTGTTAAACACGAAATTGTTGATATAAACGCAACTGATTTTTTCATCTCTATTCATCTCCTTTGTTAATGTTGTTTGAATTTTCAACGTCTTCGTTGCTTGTCTCTAAATTTTCAACAAAATTTTCAACTTTTTCTTCACCTAAATCTTCGTTGCTTTGCTTGTTTAAAGCACTTATCATTTCTTCACTTTCACTTAAATCTTCATCTTCTTCTCGCTCGGCAGTTGTGACAGAAACAATATGTTCACCCTCGTGCAATTTCATAATTCTAACGCCCTGAGTGTTTCGGCCAATTTTTGAAATAGTATCGGCATGAACTCGAATTAATGTTCCGTTGTCGGTTACCAAAATCACGTCTTCGGTGTCTTTCACTTGTTTTAGGTTAACAAGTTTGCCTGTCTTTTCATTAAACACACCAGCAAAAACACCTTTTCCGTTTCTTGTTTGCGTTCGATATTCGTCTTGCTCTGTTCTTTTTCCATATCCTAATGAAGAAATTGTTAAAATTTCGTAGCCGTCTTTTATGCAAATCATATCAACAATATAGTCGTCGGAGGCAATGTTCATACAACGAACACCTTGTGCCGTTCTACCCATTTCTCGAACATCATTTTCGTTAAATCGAATACATTTCCCTTGGCTGCTAGCACACAAAATATCGGAATTGCCACTGCTATATTGAACATTAATCAATTCGTCGTCTTCGTTAAGTTTTATTGCAATTTTCCCAACTTTTCTTATGCTTTCAAACTCGGAAACATTGGTTTTCTTAATCAATCCACGTTTTGTTGCCATAATTAGCGTTCCGCTATCCTTGTTTTCCTTAACAACAATTGTTGCCGTAACTCGCTCGTTGCTTGAAAGTTGAAGAAGATTTATTATTGCTCTTCCTTTTGCTTGTTTACCTGCCTCTGGAATTTCATAGGCCTTAATTCTGTATACTCTTCCTAGATTTGTGAAGAACATAACATCGTCGTGCGTTGAAGAAATGAAAATATTTTCAACATAGTCTTCTTCTTTTGTTTTATGGCTCGAAACACCCTTTCCGCCACGATTTTGACTTCGATATTCGCTAGCTGGAATTCGTTTTACATATCCGAGATGTGTTAATGAAATAACAACGTCTTCTTTTTCAATTAGGTCCGCAATGTCAATGTCGCCATAGTCTAGCGTAATTTCAGTTTTTCGCGGTGAACCATATTTTTCTTTAATTTCGGTAAGTTCGGTTTTTATAATTGAATAAACACGACTTTCATTTGTCAAAATGTCGTTATAATCTTCAATTGCTTTTTTAAGCATTGTCAATTCTTCTTCGATTTTTTGAACTTCTAGCCCAGTTAATCTTTGAAGACGCATATCCAAAATCGCTTGCGCTTGAATTTCCGTTAAGTTATAATTTTGTTGAAGTTTCAAACTTGCTTCATTTTTATCCGAAGAAGTTTTAATCAATTCAATAACCTTGTCAATATCTTCTAGGGCAGTTAAAAGACCTTCCAAAATATGTGCCCGTTCTTCAGCTTTTTGTTTATCATATTTTGTTCTTCTAACAATAATTTCTTTTTGGTGATTTAGATAGTATACCAAAATTTCTTTCAAATTTAAAATTCTAGGTTTTCCATCGGCCAAAGCTAAAAGAATAATCCCATTTGAAACTTGAAGTTGAGTATGTTTAAACAAATAGTTCAAAATCACTTGCGGATTGTAGTCTTTTTTAATATCAATCACAATTCTAAGACCTTCTCTGCCACTTTCGTCTATGATATCACTAATTCCTTCAATTCTTTTGTCTTTAACCATATCTGCAATTGAAACAATAAGTCTTGCTTTGTTAACTTGATAAGGAAGTTCGGTTACAATAATTCGGCTTTTCCCGTTTGAATATTCTTCAATTTCTGTTCGGCTTCGAATAATAATTCCTCCACGACCAGTTTTATAGGCGTGCCTAATGCTTGCTCCACCCATAATTAGCCCACGCGTTGGATAATCTGGGGCAGGAATATAATTCATAAGGTCATCTATCGTAATTTCTGGGTCGTCTATCAACGCCAAAACACCATCAATAACCTCGGATAGGTTATGAGGTGGAATATATGTGGCCATACCAACGGCAATTCCGTCACTTCCGTTAACCAAAATGTTTGGGAAACGACTTGGCAAAACCTTCGGTTGCATTTCGGTGTTGTCATAGTTAGGATAAAAATCAACTGTTTCTTTGTTTATATCTCTTAACATTTCACCAGCAACTTTGCTAAGTCGCGCTTCGGTGTAACGCATTGCAGCAGCAGGGTCGCCATCGACCGAACCAAAGTTTCCGTGCCCGTCGACCATTGGGCAATTGATAGAAAAATCTTGCGCCATTCTAACTAGGGCTTCGTATATCGAACTATCGCCGTGTGGGTGATATTTACCCATAACATCACCCACAATTCTTGCACATTTTTTATGAGCTTTGTCATAGGTGTTACTATTTTCTCCCATCGAGAAAATAATTCTTCGTTGCACCGGTTTTAAGCCGTCACGCACGTCTGGAATTGCACGCGAAACATTCACGGCCATTGCATAGCTAATGAAAGATTTTTTCATTTCGCCGTCAATCTCGACCGGAACAATTTTTGTGTTGTCTTCAATTTTTAAAATTTCTTCACTATAATCTGCTTTTTTCACTAATTTTCTCCTGTTTCATAATTTTTAATTTCATTTTCAATCAATTCAACTAAATTTTTTTGGCAATCGGTTAACTCGCGATTTTGTTTGAGATAGTTTAAAATATATCTAGTTTGCAAAATAATTCTTTCTCGTTTTTCCACTGTTGTTGTTTTCAAATCGCTAACATTATCAAGCCTATCAGCAAGTTTAATTGCCAACGCATAATTCGACATATCTTGCATTTTTTTGCTCAAATACACTTCTTTCCCTTCAAGTTTTGGAACATATCCCGCTGTTGTAAGTTCCATCACAAGACTTGCAATAATTTCACCAAAGTTATCAATCAGTTCCTTATATGAAGTGTAGGTATCTTCAAGCGTGTCGTGCAAAAGTGCTCCTGCAATTAAAATATCAAGGTTATGCGACGGCTTATATTTAATCACAAGTTTTGCAACATTAACCGGATGCGTGATATATTCCTTTCCACCGTCTCGTTTTTGCCCGCTATGCTTTTGTTTTGCAAAATTATATGCTCGTTTAATCAAATCAAAATCCATTTTTTCTCCTATATGTCTAGTTCACTGTCACTAACAAGATGCGAATTTTCTTCAATAAATTGTCGCCTTAATTCTGGGTCTTCACCCATTAGCGCTGCAAATATACTGTCGGCTTCAATTGCATCTTTCATTTCAACTTTCAATAAAGTTCGGTTCTTAGGACTCATTGTTGTTTCCCAAAGTTGTTCGGGGTTCATTTCACCAAGACCTTTATATCGTTGTTGAGATATCCCTTTTGTGTCGATTTGTGATAAATATGCGTTCAATTCTTCGTCGGAATAAAAATATTTTTCGTCTTTATTTTTTGTCACCTTATATAGTGGTGGTTGAGCAATATAAACGTGCCCGTTTTCAATTAGTGGTCGCATAAATCTGAAAAAGAAAGTTAAAAGCAAAATTCTAATATGGCTTCCATCAACGTCGGCATCGGTCATACAAATAATTTTGTTATATCTTAGTTTTTCTTCGTTATATTCTTCGTGAATACCTGCACCAAAAGCCGTTATCATCGATTTTATTTCTTCATTCGATAAAATTCTGCCAAGTCGTGCTTTTTCCACGTTCAAAATTTTTCCTCTTAGTGGCAATATAGCCTGAAAACGTCGGTCTCTTCCCATTTTTGCACTACCGCCTGCCGATTCTCCCTCAACCAAATATATTTCGCAAAGTTTTGGGTCTTTTTCGCTGCAATCAGCAAGTTTACCCGGAAGAGTTGTGTTTTCCAGTGCACCTTTTCTTCTGGTGTTTTCTCGCGCAAGTCTTGCTGCATCACGTGCTTTTTGTGCAGTGACACATTTCAAAATAAGCTCACGCGTTTCTTTTGGATGCTCTTCCAAAAATGCACCGAATTCTTCCTGCATTGCTTTTTCAACAATGTTTTTCATCTCGGAATTTCCAAGTTTTGTTTTTGTTTGTCCCTCAAATTGTGGTTCGGTTAGTTTAACGCTAATAATCGCCGTTATACCTTCACGAACATCGTCTCCGGTAAGTTTGTCGTTTTCCTTTAAAACTCCAAGTTTTTTCCCATAGTCATTAATTAGTTTTGTTAAACTATTTTTAAATCCAACAAGGTGTGTTCCGCCTTCTTCGGTGTTTATGTTATTTGCATAGGCATAAATCACTTCGTTATACGTATCGTTATATTGAAGAGCAATTTCAACTTGATTTTTTTCACTAATTTTATTCACATAAATTGGTTTTTCGAACATACATTCTTTGTTTTTGTTCAAATATTCCACAAATTCAACTATTCCGCCATTAAATTGGAAAACGTCTTTTTTAACAGGTTCACAACGTTGGTCTTCTATTGACAATATTAATCCTTTGTTCAAAAAAGCTATTTCTCTGAAACGCGCTCGCATAGTTTCATAGTTAAAATCAACTGTTTCAAAAATTTCCGTATCAGGCATAAAAGTTATTGTTGTGCCGGTATAGTTCACATCGTCAATCACTTTTAGTGGCGCCTGAGGAATTCCACGCCTATATTCTTGATAGTAGTGGTGGCCATTTTGATATACGTCAACTTGAAGATATGAACTTAGTGCATTAACGCACGAAAGCCCCACACCATGCAATCCGCCCGAAATTTTGTAGCCTTCGCCACCAAATTTTCCGCCCGCATGAAGTTTCGTTAACACAACTTCAACTGCACTTTTGTTTTCTGTTCGGTGAATTCCCGTTGGAATTCCACGGCCATTATCTTTAACCTTGCACATTCCGTCGTGCGTAAAAACAACTTCAATTCGGTCACAAAAACCCGCTAGTGCTTCGTCAATCGAATTATCTACAACTTCGGTTATCAAATGATGAAGTCCACGTTCATCGGTTGAACCAATATACATTCCCGGTCGTTTTCTAACTGGGTCTAACCCTTCCAAAACTTGAATATCTTGTTCGTTGTAGTGCGTGCTTTTAATTAGTTCTTTATTTTCGTCCATAATTTCTCCTTGCAAATTATATTGTTTTTGTTAATAAATTATTTTTAGTAAATTTCAACAAAATTGACTGCTAATTTCTAAATCAAAATAGATTTAATTAAAAAATAAAACAAATTTTGACATTTTCAAAATTCAATTAAAATAACCTTGATTAAAAATTAATATAAATTTTTAAACAAACATAAATTAAATTAAATTAAATTAAATTAAATTAAATTAAACTAAATAGTTCTATTAAAAAAATAAAACAAATTTCAAAACTATCAAAATTTATGGTATATTTAATTAGTTCATATTTGTTAGCAAATTAAAAATTGAATGATATATTTGTCAATTATATTTACTATATATATTATAATATAATAATATATAGATGTCAAACATAAATGCCAAAATTCTCTTAATAAAATTGCAATTTTTTAACAAAATTTTATCGTTTTTTGAAATTTTTTTGACAATATTTTAAAAACAAACTAATGTTTTTAATATTAATTTTTAAAAGTAAAAATTGTTTTTTACAACTAAAAAGAAAGAGATATAGAGTTATGGCTTAAAATTACAACGAATTTATTATAAAAATGTTATAGATTAACTGTTAGAAGAATAGTTTAAATTTTTACAATTTGGACAAAAAAAGTCATTTTCTCGCTTGCTTTTTTTGCTTTATTGTGATAGATTTATTTTAAAAGAATAATTTTTCAAGTTGCAAAAATAAAATTATAATCTTTTGCGAACTTTTTTGAATTTTGGAGGGAAATATGTATAGCAAAAAATATTTAAACACATTTTTATTTTGTGGAGCACTAGTTTGTTTGATAACATTGCTCATTCCTTTTTTGCGTGTCGAGCTTTTGGGGGCACCATCAACTTTCATCAAAATAGTTTTCTATTTTGTCTTTGTGGTTTTTATAATTTGTCTTCTATTAAACATTGCAATTGGAATAAGCAACTTGTTCAGAAACAACTATAAGTTCGTTCCTTTGCAACGACTTTTGTGTTTCACTTCACTTTTTGTTTTAATTTTCCTTGCAACAATTGTTCTTCCTCTAGAAAATGTCACATTAAGTGCTGGATTTAGTTTGGTTTTGATGGAAATTTTTATAATTTCTTGTTTTAGTGATATTTTAAGACTAATCAAAAGTTTAATAAAAATCATTAAAAGCGAAATTAAAAATATAAAAGAAAAACGCAATAAAATGAAAACTTTGCAAACTCAAAACGAACAAAATCAACTTGGTGTCATTGAAAACACAACCAATCAAAATAATGAAAAAAATGACACAAAACAAAGCTATAACAATTTTGAAAACGAACTTAATGTTGAACAAAACATAACTTCTGGGCAAGAAATGGACGTTGAACTGGACATTGAAGAAGAACCAACAAACGCTAGCAATCAAAATTCTAGCGACGACGAATTAATTTAAAGCACAAAATTTGTTATAAAAATAATAAAAAACGATACACAGTTTGCTAACACAAAATTTGTTAAATTTAAAATAAAATTTATCGAAAACTTGTTATAAAAACATTTTCAAGTTAAAAAAAACAATTTTTTGAATTAAAAAACAACACATAGATTATCTCGTGTTGTTTTTTTATAGACTTTCTAATTTTAAATTTATCCTTGAAACTCACCCCAACGGAAGTTTTTGTCTTTTCTGTCTCTGGCAACAAGGTTTGCAATTTTATCATAAACTTGATATGGTTGTTTAACTTTTAAAATCTTAAAGTTTGGCATTGTTTTGTCGCTGCTTTTAATGTGAATTGTGCCCACTCCGAACATTTTATCACCAAAAGTTTGGTGAATTGAAAAGTCTTCAACCTTATACAATTGAATTTCTTCATAGTGCGAAGAAAGAACCCCTGTTTCGCAAAAAAGTTTTAACCACTCCCCTTCTTTTTCCAAAATAAAATATCTTGTGAAGGAAATTGGAAGCCCAAAATATCTTTTCCTATCCACCCAATGAACTATAACGTCGTTTCCAAATAATTTTTTAATATTCATATAAAATAACCTCTTAATTAATATTAATTTCTATTCATTAGTATAACACAAAAATTTTGCAATGTAAATAATTTTGCAATATTTTATGTTGCAATCTTTAAAAACTTTTGTTATAATAAATTTTTATGAAAGCAGCAAGTTTAGCAAGTGGAAGCAAAGGAAACAGTTATCTTATCCAAACGGATAAAACAAAAATATTAATCGACGAAGGAATAGGCGAAAAGGAACTTTTAGAGAAATTATACGCTCTTAAAGTGAACCCAGAAGATATTTCGGCGATTTTTATCACGCACGAACATGACGACCACATTAAAGGTCTTCAAACTTTCCTAAAAAAATATAATCCAAAAATATATATCCACCCCGACAGTGCAACTGTTGCAAACAAAAAACTTAAAAACATTCTTACGAACGTAAAATTGATTTCAGACGGCGAAGGCGTTGATGTTGGAGATTTATTCATTGAAAATTTCAAGCAAAGCCACGATAGTAAACATTGCGTTGGATATTCAGTTTCATCAAACGATGCAAAAGTTTCAATTTCAACCGATCTTGGCACAACAGATAGCAACATTTTAGGGCACCTTTGTTATAGCAACTTGGTATATCTTGAAGCCAACCACGATATTAATATGCTAATTGAAAATCAGCACTATCCAGTTTTTCTAAAACAAAGAATTTTAAGCGATAAGGGTCACCTTAGCAACAAAAAAAGTGGCGAAGTTATTTCAGCTTTATCCAAAACAAACGTGGGTCAAATTGTTCTTTCGCACCTTAGCGAAGAAAATAACACGCCAAATTTAGCATATTCCTATATTAAAGACTATTTAAAAACACAAGATATCATTGAAGGACGAGATATTTTTATCGACGTGGCGTTGCAACACAAAATTGGAACAATTTTTAATATAACAAAAAAATAGAAAAATAAATTTAGATAACAAAAAAATAAACAAAAACGAATTAAAGTTTTGAAAGGATAAAATTATGGACAAAAACACAAAAAAAATAAATTTAATAATCGACACCGACCCCGGCGTTGACGACACAATCGCTCTTACTGTTGCACTAAACAGCGAAAAAGTTGACGTTAAATTAATAACCACAACAAGTGGCAATGTTGGAATTGACAAAACAACCCGTAACGCGCTATATGTTGTTGAAAAGTTTGGCAAAAATGTTCCCGTTTGCAGCGGAGCAGCAATGCCACTAAAACGAAAAAGCGAATTTGCCTCTTTCGTGCACGGCTCCGAGGGTCTTGGCGGATTTATACCTGAAAATCCAAAAACAAAAGCACTAGAATGCGACCACATAGAAAAAATGTATGAAATTATCAAACAAAATGCAGGGGATATCACAATTTTAGAGTTGGCGCCACAAACTAACCTTGGGCAACTTTTTGAAAAGCACCCCGACTGCGAAAAAATGATAAGTCGAATTATTTTTGAAGGCGGTTCACCCTATGGAAAACAAGGTGTTAAGCCACACATTTCATTCAACATTTCTTTCGACCCCGAAGCCGCCGACATTGTGATGAAAACTAGCACACCAAAAGCCCTTGTTCCGTCTGAGATGGGTAGATATATTGCATGTTTTTCACCCGAACAAAAAGAGATTATCAAAAACACGAACAAAACTGGAGCCTTTTTGTTTGAATTGTTTGACGGATATGGAAAAAGTTTTAGCGACACCTACACGCAAACAAACGACCCTTGTGCCGTAATGTATTTACTATATCCCGAAATTTTTTCATCTTACCCTTGTTTTGTTAACATAGACACCGAAATTTTGCCCGGGAAAACAACAATTATTGAAAGCAAAGACGGAAATGTAACTTTTGTTGAAAATGTGGACAGAGAAAAGTTTTTCGAACTTTTTATTGAAAATTTAAAGAATATAAAAATATAAATACATAAAATATAATTATAAAATATAATTATAAAATATAATTATAAAATGTGGTTATAAAATGTGGTTATAACTTATGATTATAAGGTTGATTTAAAAACTATAATTTTAAATAATAGTTATAAAAACACAATAAAAAAAATAAATATATAAAAATATAAAAATATAAAAAATAATAAGTTAAGTAAAAATTTACATCATAATATATAATTATACTAATATTTTGATAATATTTTTTCCTTTTCTATTAAGTGCCAACTGGCACTTTTTTGTTTCAAAGATAAAAAATTTCACTCTTTTATTATAAAGATATAACAATCAGCACTTTTAAACTTGCAAAAACATATTATGACAATTTTTGCAAACATTAAAAAAACTTGTCAAATCAAAAAAATTTATGCTATAATTAAAAAATATGAAAAACAAAAAATTATTTATAAATTTATGCCTAATTTTTTGCGCAATTCTTGGTTTTGGCATTATAATTCACCACATGATTCGTTTTATCTATGCAGATTTTTTTATTGAAAATCCAAACGTAACGACCTTTGTGGGTGAAAACGTTGTAAATCCTTGGATTGACCTTACCTTTTTTACATATATAACCGTTATTATTTTCAGCCTTTGGTGTTTATTATATGCCTTATCAAACATATTTTCTTTTAAAAAATTAAACAATTTTCTTCGAAAAAACACTGTTGTTTGCTTTGTTTTTTGCAATTATCTGTTAACATTTGCACTCTACACAATTTTTCAATTTGTTGACGAGCCAACATTTGGTTGGTTTGGCGATTTGCCACTAAGCTGGCACTCATTATATTGTTCTATAATTTTGCACTATGTGTTTTTTATCATCGAATGTGTTTTGTTTGCAAAAATAAAAACCACACAGTCTAACCACAAAAATGGACACATATATAGCACGCTCTTTCTTTTTGCATACTACACTATTGTTAAACTACTAGGAGAATTTGCTTATCAAATTCGCTACTTCCCTTATATTATTTTTGACGCAAAGTCTTTTGGAGAAATTTTTGGCGTTTCGAACTATTTGGAATGTATAATCTTATTAGTTGCTTGTTGCGCTATACTTTTTGTTTTATATCAACTAGTTTTTTATATATTATTAAAAATAAAAACAAAACAGCAAGAAAAATCTGAAACAATTTCATAGCCTTAAAACCACGCTAATTTATTGAAAAAAAATTACGAAACAGAAGTTTTTGTTCGCAAAAAAATAATTTTTAGATGAAAATAAATCATTATGCATAAAAAATTTTTTTGTAGAAATTTGTATAAATTTTGCACCCCTTTAAAAATCTAAACAAATCAACATTTGTGGAGAAGTTATCCACATTTACACATTGCATAGTTATAAATTTGAATGAATAATTATAAAAACAGCTCGATTTTATGCAATTTTATGCGTTTTTGTTAATTTATATACATTTTTTATCCACTTATCCACATTTCTAAATTATTAAAATTATAATTATGCAGTAAATTGCATAGATTGAAAGTAGAGCTATCCCCTGAAATTTATATGTTCTTTTCTTAAACAAAATTGGAAGACAAAGAACAAGTGTTGCCAAAACAACCATTGGAATTAACACAATCATATCTTTGCCAGATATCGTAATTTCCCCTAGGCTCATAATCATTGCCAGGCCAAAAAGTAGGGACAAATTTATTATATTAGCGCCCAAAACATTCCCAAGTGCCAAGTTTAAACGCTTTCGCTTAATCGACGTGATGCTAGTGACAAGTTCGGGCAAACTTGTGCCAACTGCCACAACAGTAACACCAATGAAAGTTGCGCTAATGTTTAACGTTGTCGTGATTTGATTTGTTGAATTAACAATCAATTGTCCGCCCGCAAAAATCAAAAGTGCACCAACTATGAACCTGATAATCAAAATAATAACATCTTTTTTGCTGCCACGTTTTTCTTTTTTTTGTTCAACATTTTCCTTGTTTTTTATGTCCGATTTTATATCTACAAATGTTTTTATAAAATAAACAAAGAAAATGATAACAAACAAAATTCCAAAATAGACGTTTAAAATTTTAAACACAGCTAGAATTGTTAGAAAAACTACCAAGCCAAGCATGGTTAGCAATTTGCTTAACGTTGCCTTACCAACTCGTCTTAGTTGCATAAAACTAAGAGACACACCCAAAACCAAGCAAATGTTCACTAAAATTGTTCCATAGCAATTTCCCAAAACAAGGCCAACTGAGTTTTGGCTCATTCCAAGAATTGTAATTGTAAGTTCGGGCAAAGTTGTTGCAAAACTAACCAATGTCGAGCCAATTAGCACATCGCTAATCCCCGTCACATCAGCAATGCGGGAACAAACATCAACAATAATATCCCCGCCTTTCACAACAACTATCAACCCTAAAATTAATGCTGCAAACATTATTATAATTTCTAACATCTATTGTTCATAACCATTAGGACAAAAATTAAATTCGCCCATTGTTTCCACTTCAATTTGGGGCGGAATAACATCGGCGCCACTATCTTCAATTTTTTCTTTTGGTTCTTTAACCCCCTCGATTAAAATGCCTTGCTTAGGTTCGTAAATCTCGTGACGCACCATTGTTTTTTCAACAAACTCTCCGTTTATATATTTTTCCAAATATCCTTTTGCTTCATAACCCTCTTTTGGATAACTTAGCCTGTAATATTCGCCTTGATATGTCACTTTGTCGCTATACTCGCCTTTAAAGTCTTGAACTATT
>CAYXET010000004.1:0-15206 GCA_964464025.1 uncultured Christensenella sp.
CGCTTTTCAAACGCATCAACTTTATATTCCGAAATTGTAGAATTTAGTGCAATAATTTGTCTGTTTATGTTGTTTTTGCTCACTTTGTCAAAGTCTACTATGGTTATGTTCCCAACCCCGCAGCGAGCAAAAAATTCGGCGCAATAGCCACCAACTCCGCCAACGCCTAGAATTATTAAATTAGAATTTTTTATTTTTTCAAAATTTTCTTCGCCAACTAGATTTATTTCCCTTTCAAATTCTTCCATAATTTTATTATAACTTTTTTAAATAATTTTGTCAATTTTTAATAATATATCACAAAAAAAGTGAAAATTTTCATTTTAAAAATGTTTTAAAAAATTTTAAAATGGGATATAAGTGTTTTAATAAATTTTAATGAATATATGATAATAAAAATATATTGCAATAAATTTAAACAAAAAAATTAAAAAAAATTATAAAATTTTTATGAAAAATAATAATAAAAATAATAATAAAAATTAATTAAAAATTAATAAAAGATTAATAAAAGATTAATAAAAGATTAATAAAAGATTAATAAAAGATTAATAAAAAATTAATAAAAAATTTTATTTATAACTAAAAAAATAAAATTAATTTTTTTGTTAAAAATTCCAAAAATTTTGCCTTTTTTTATTTAAAAAAACAATAAAAAAATTGATTTTTTGCCATTTTTTATTTTAAAAAACTATAAAAAAAGTGAAAATTTTTTCACTTTTTATAATTGAAATTAAGAATTAATTTTAATAATGCTAGAATTATTTTCAATAGCATTCAATAGCATTCAGTAGCATTAAAAAACATTATTAATAAAATTTAGTAAATTCTTCAATTTTTTAAAATTAAAATCTAAAATTAAACAAAAAAGTCTAAAAACTTTAGTTTTATAGAATAAATTTGTTTAGGTCAAATTTTTTGATTGTGCTGCTAAAAGTTTTGTCGACATAATCTTTGTCAATTTTCATCGTAAACATTTCAAAAGTTCCGTCGGCATTAAAACTTATGTCTTCAATTAGTTTTTCAATGATAGTGTGAAGTCTTCGTGCACCAATATTCTCCCCTGTTTCATTTTCGCGTTCACTTAAAAGAGCAATTTCTTCAATTGCATCTGACGTGAATTCTAGTTGAATGTTGTCAACTTTCAAAAGTTCTGTATATTGCATAGTAATTGCGTTTTTAGGTTCGGTTAAAATTTTTACAAAATCATCTTTTGTTAGGTTATTAAGTTCAACTCTAATTGGAAAACGCCCTTGAAGTTCGGGGATTAAATTGTCGATGCTGGCCACGTGAAAAGCCCCTGCGGCAATAAACAATATATAATCGGTTTTAATAACCCCATACTTTGTTGAAACACTGCAACCTTCAACAAAAGGAAGAATGTCACGTTGCACCCCTTCGCGAGAAACGTCTTGCCCATTTGATGCTCCTTTCACGGCAATTTTATCAATTTCGTCAATAAAAATTATCCCTTCTTGCTCGGCTCTTCTGATTGCTTCGCTGTTAACGCTTTCAATGTCAATCAATTTTGAACATTCTTCGTCTAGCAGCATCTCTCTTGCTTGTCTAACTGTCATTTTTCTTCGTTTTCGTGCCCCATTTGGTGTCATCATATTAGAAAAAATATCGCCAAGATTAATTTCATTCGCACTTGCAATTGAAATTTCCATTGCTTGAGGTTTAACAAACACGTCTAATTCAACAAGTTCGTTGTCGTAGGTTTTGTTTTTTAGTTCCCGCATAATTCGTTCTTTTTCGGCATTTTCATCGGCATTTTCTTGTTTTTTTGTTGGATAAACAAGGTTAAAAAGTTTTCCATACACAATTGGCAAGGCTTTTTCTTTCACTTGCTGTGCTTTTTCTTCTTTAACAAGTCTAACAGATACTTCAACAAGGTCTCGAATCATACTTTCGCAGTCTCGGCCAACATAGCCAACTTCGGTGAATTTTGTTGCTTCAACTTTCACAAAGGGGGCTTTAACAAGTTTTGCAAGTCTTCGGGCAATTTCGGTTTTTCCAACCCCTGTTGGCCCTTTCAAAATAATGTTTTTTGGCGTGATTTCTTCTTGAAGTTCACTTGAAAGTTTGCTTCGTCGATAGCGGTTTCTTAGTGCCACAGCCACGGCTTTTTTTGCTTCATCTTGGCCAATTATATATTTGTCTAGTTCATTTACTATTTGTTTTGGTGATAAATTCATATTCTTCCTCCTAAACCTTTTCCACGGTGAAGTGTGTGTTTGTAAACACACAAATGCTAGAAGCAATTTCTAGTGATTTTCTTGCAATTTCTTCGGCAGAAAAATCTGTGTTTTCAATTAGTGCCTTAGCACTTGCATAGGCATAGTTTCCGCCACTTCCAATTGCGCAAATGTTGCTGTCGGGCTCAATAACTTCGCCTGTTCCCGAAATAACCAAAAGTTTGCTTTTGTCGGCCACAATCATCATTGCTTCTAGTTTTCTGGCAATTTCATCTCGTCTGAATTGCACAGCAAGTTCAACAGCACTTCGCATAAGATTGCCCGAAAATTTGTTCAACATTTCTTCAAATCGAGCACTCAAACTGAAAGCATCTGCAACAGAACCTGCAAAGCCGATAATCACTTTGTCGTCATAAATTCTTCTCACTTTAACTGCGTTGTTTTTCATAATAACACTATTTCCCATTGTCACTTGGCCGTCGCCTGCAATCACGGTTTCACCATTTTTCTTAACTGCAACAATAGTTGTTCCTTTAAGTTGTTCCATAATTTTCTCCTATATAATTTTAACTTTTATTTTCGCTCTTTTCTTTTTCAATTTTAACAATGTTTTTGCAAGTTGGATAGTTTGGACACGCATAGAAATAGCCATATTTCCCGTTTTTAAGAACCATTTTTGCCCCACATTTTTCACATTTAACCTCTTTTTCGGGGTCAACATTTTTTGGATATACATTTTTTATGAACGTGCATGTTGGATAGTTTGAACAACCAAGAAAATCCCCATATTTTCCGTGCTTTTTAACCATATTTGCCCCACATTTTTCACATTTAATGTCGGTCACTTCATCTTCTTTTTTGTTTGTTGCATCAATGTTTTTAACATTTTTGCATTTTGGATAGTTTGGGCACGCCAAAAACTTTCCAAATTTTCCTTCTCTTTCAACCATATTTGCGCCACATTTTTCGCATTTAATATCTGTCACAACAACCTCCTCTGTGCTAGCACCTGCATTTTTTAATTGTGGAATAAATTTTTTATAAAAACCATCAATCAGTTGGTGCCATTCTCGTTTTCCCTCGGCAATTTCGTCTAGTGCCGACTCCATTTGCGCGGTGAAATTTATATTTATCGTTTTTGCAAAATTATTTTCTAAAAATTCCATAACTTTAAAAGCAACTTCACTTGGAACAATACTTTTTCCATCTTTCGTGCAATATCTTGAAAGCAAAACATTGATTGTTGCGGCATATGTTGCTGGTCGACCAATTCCTTTTTCTTCCATTGCTTTAACAATTGTTGCTTCGGTGTATCTTGGTTCTGGTTTTGTCCATTTTTGTTCCGGAAGAAGTTCAATTAGTGTTAGTTTGTCGCCGATTTCAAGTGGCGGAAGTTTAATTTCCCCTTCCTTGTCTTTGTCAACATAAACTGACGTGTATCCCAAAAATTTTGGTGACTTTCCGCTAACTTTAAAATTATGATTTCCGCATTTAATATCCACATTCACGCTGTTATATTCAGCATCGGACATCTGGCTTGCCAAAAATCGATTGTAAATTAGTTTGTAAAGTTTATAAAGGTCGGTGTCAATTTTATCTTTCAAACTTTCTGGCGTTCGATTAATATCAATTGGCCTGATTGCTTCGTGCGCGTCTTGTGCTTCTTGCTTAGACTTATACACATTAAATTTTTTTGGTGCATAGTTTTCGCCAAAGTTTTGAACAATAAATTCTCTTGCTTTAATCTGAGCTCCTTCGCTAACACGGGTGGAATCGGAACGAATATAGGTCACAAGTGCCACTTTTCCTTCGCCTTTAACATCGGTTCCGGCATATAAAGTTTGTGCTAAACTAGTTGTTTTTTTAACGCTAAAATTAAGTTTATTTCCGGCATCTTGTTGCATTGAAGATGTTGTGAAAGGTGCTTGAGGTTTTGATTTCGTCACGCTTTTTTTAACATTTGAAACATAAAAATCTTCACACTTAATGTCGTCTAAAATTGCGTTCATTTCGTCTTGATTTTTAATTTTTTCGTTTGTTTTAATTGCCAAGTTTGCTTTGAAATCGGGCTTAAAACTCTCTTTTTTAAGGTTTGCAGCAAGAGTCCAATATTCGGTTGGAACGAAATTTAAAATTTCTTTTTCGCGGTCGACAATAAGTTTTAGTGCCGCACTTTGAACCCTGCCGGCGCTTAGGTTTGGCTTTATTTTTTTGCACAAAATAGGCGAAATTTTATATCCCACAAGCCTATCCAAAACACGCCTTGCTTGCTGAGCGTTCACAAGGTCCTCATCAATTTTTCGGGGGGATAAAATAGCTTTTGTTATTGTATCTTTGTCAATCGAGTTAAACGCAACTCTAATTTTGTCGTTTTTGTCGAGTCCTAAAATATAGGCAATGTGAGAAGCAATTGCTTCACCTTCTCTGTCCGGGTCGGTTGCGATATAAATTTTATCGGCTTTTTTTGCAAGGGCTTTAAGTTGATTTACAACTTTCACTTTGTCGGGCATAATTTCATAAATTGGTTCAAAATTTTTATTGATTTGCACCGCAAGTGATTTTGTTGGAAGGTCTCGAACATGACCCACTGTTGCAAAAACTTTGAAGTCTTTTCCTAAATATTTCCCAACGGATTCCTCTTTGTTTGGTGCTTCTATTATAAATAAATTCATAAAACTCCTTTTTAATTTGGTTTGTTCAAAATTTAAAATTATTTCAACTACAAGGCAAAATTGAACAAAATTCTTTTTGGAAAATTTCAAAATTTGAAATTTAAAGCGAATAAGTGTTGCCTGCTAGTTTTTTTATTATTCCACGAAATGAAAGCAATGTCAACGTTTTTAAAAGCGAATTTCCGTCAAGTTGCGTTTTTAGCAAAATTTCGTCAAAAGTTAATTCGCCATTTTTTAGCAAATTAAAAATCATTGCTTCGTCAAGATTAAGTTGCACATTTTTTGGAACAACCTTATATTTTGGCTTGTTGAACGCGTCTAGAATGTCGTTCACGCTTAGCACCATATTGCTAGGAAGTTGTTTTAGAATGTGGTTGCAACCCTCGCTTTGTTCGTTTGTGATGTTTCCGGGCACAACAAAAAGTTCTTTTCCATATTCAATTGCATAATCTTTTGTGTGCATAGTTCCACTTTTAAGGCCTGCTTCGGTGATAAGCACACCCTTTGCTAGCCCTGCAATAATTCTGTTTCTGATTGGAAAATCGTAGGTCTGAGCCTTATATTTTGGCGGTTTTTCGGTTACAATCAAACCACTTTTTGCAATTTCTTCACTAAGCTTTTTGTTTAGTGCGGGATAGATATATTCAAGCCCACCGGCAACAACGGCAATTGTTTTTCCGCCTTCTTTCAAACAGCCTTTGTGGCTTATGGTGTCAACACCGTCGGCAAGACCGCTTACAATGTTAAATCCGCTTGCTGTTAGTTCTCTTGCAAGTTTTTCGGTGATTTCTCTTCCATAGTTGCTTGGTCTTCTTGTTCCAACAATTGCAATATTGTTTTCGGAGTTTAAAAGCGAAATATCACCTTTGCAGTATAAAATTTCTGGCGGGTCACCAATTTGAAGCAACGATTTTGGATAGTTCTCATTATTTTTTGTGATTGGAATGATGTTTTTGCTTTCAAGTTCACTAATATATTTGTCAATTCCAACATTTTTTATGTCTTGTTGCATAATGGCAAACTGATTATAAGTTACAACTTCTTCAATTTTTGGATAATTTTTAACGAAATCTTCAAAAAAAGTTTCCGATTTTAGCGTGTCAAAAATTGTGGCACGCTTTTTCGGTGTCAAAAACTCAAATTTATCTAACCATATCAAAATTTTATCTTCTATTTTCATCTCTACGCCCAATATTTATTATCTAGTGTTCTATAACTTATTGCTTCTAGAAGGTGCATTTCATTAATGTTTTCTTCGCCTTCTAGGTCGGCAATTGTTCTTGCAACTTTTAAAATTCTGTTGTTAGCCCTTGCTGTTAGGTTATATTGTTCAAAGGCCCGTTGCATAATCGACTTGCAACTTTCGCTTAAAATACAAAATTTGTTGCAAAGTTTGTTTGTCATACTAGCGTTGTTATGAATTTCCATTCCTTTGAAACGCTCGGTTTGAATTTTTCGTGCCTTGTCCACTCGTTTTTTAATTTCGGCACTGCTTTCTTCTTCCTTGGTCGATTGAAGGTCGGAATAGTCAACGCCATCAACTTCAACGTGAAGGTCAATTCTGTCCATAATCGGCCCGCTAAGTTTGTTTAAATATTTATGAATTTGGCTTGAAGTGCATTTGCACAAGGCTTTTTTGCTTCCATAATATCCACAAGGGCAAGGGTTCATACTGGCAATCAAGTTAAATCTTGCGGGATAATCAACAGTTTGTGCAAGACGAGCCACAGTTATTGCCCCGTCTTCTAGGGGCTGACGCATTGCTTCAACTGCATTTCTGGAATATTCCGGAAGTTCGTCCAAAAACAACACGCCATTATGTGCCAAACTAATTTCCCCGGGTCTTGCAGTTCTTCCGCCACCCGTTAAAGCGACAATTGTTGATGTGTGGTGCGGTGACCTGAATGGTCTGTTCACAACAAGCCCTTCTTTTGAATCTAGCGTTCCTGCAACACTATGAATTTTTGTCACTTCAAGTGCTTCTTCAAAAGTCATTTCTGGCAAAATTGACGGAAAACACCTTGCAAGCATTGTTTTTCCGCTTCCCAGTGGACCAATCATCAAAACATTATGCCCGCCTGCGGCTGCAATTTCAAGTGCTCTTTTTGCGGTGAATTGCCCCTTGACCTGAGAAAAATCGTCATAGTGAATATTTTTTGCTCTAATTTGCTCAAAATTTCCATTTTCAATTGGTTGCATTTCAATTTCACCATTCAAAAAATCGACAACTTCTTTTAATGTTTTAAAGCCATAGGTCTCTACCCCTTCGATATAACTTGCTTCGATTGTGTTTTCATAAGGAATTATAATTTTTTTAAGCCCTGCTTGCCGCATTGAAATTAAAACTGGCAAAATCCCGTTAATTTTTCTAATTTCACCATTAAGTGATAACTCGCCAATAATAACAAATTCATCAAGTTTTTCTTGCCTAATTTGCCCCATTGCACTTAAAATTCCTAGTGCAATTGCAAGGTCAAAATATGCACCCTC
Organism: uncultured Christensenella sp.; assembly: GCA_964464025.1. Classification (GTDB taxonomy): domain Bacteria; phylum Bacillota; class Clostridia; order Christensenellales; family UBA1242; genus UBA7868. The sequence continues at coordinate 7,361 of CAYXET010000004.1, forward strand.
TTTTTTTGTGTCGGCAGGGGCAAGGTTCACAACAATTTTATATTTTGGAAAATCTAATAGGGGTGTGTTTTTGATTGCACTCTTCACACGCTCGCGGCTTTCTTTTATGGCCACGTCTGCAAGGCCAACAACGTCATATCCGGGAAGGCCATTATGAATGTCAACTTCAACCTCGACCTTATATCCCTCAATTCCAATTATTCCATAACTTAAAACTTTGCTTATCATTTGTCACCTTTAAATAAATTTTTTCTTTTATATTTGATTATAGCAAATTTTTTCTTTTTTTCAAAAACAATTTATGCAATTTTAAATTTTATTTATTTTTTTTAATTTATTAGTTTTTTAAATAAATTTTTAATAAACTAATGCTATTTTTTTAACATATCTTCAATTTTCATTTTATGCTTAATTTTATGTCTAAATTTTTTAATCTATATTTATTTTTAAAAACTTATGTCTAATTTCTTTAATAATTTTTTGTGTGATATAAAAGTTAAAAAATATAATTAAAAAAATTTTTAAACAAAAAATACAAAACTTAAAACAAAAAAGAAATTATAGAAAATTTCCATAATCTCTTTAAATGTTTTTTAGATATTCAATTTCAAAATCTTTTAGTGGTCTAAATTCTCCCCTAGAAAGCCCGCCAAGTTTAAGTTCACTAATTGCAACACGTTTCAACAAAATAACTTCTTTTCCGATAAAATCTAGCATATTTCGAATTTCTCGATTTTTCCCTTCAAACAAAACGATGCTTAGTTTTGTCCAATTTTTATCGGTTGCAATCACTTTAACTTTGCATTTGTTGTATTTAACATCGCCAATTTTCACCCCTGCCCGCAAAACAGCAAGTTCACTTTCTTTAATTTGCCCCTTAATTTTTACAACATAAGTTTTTGAAACTTGCATTTTTGGATGGGTTAGTTTGAAAGCAAGGTCGCCGTCGTTAGTTAAAATAATAAGTCCTTCGCTGTCATAGTCTAATCTGCCAACTGGATATATCCTTTCTTTTGTTTTAACAAGGTCAAGCACGGTTTTTCGGCCCTTTTCGTCGCTAGACGAACAAATATATCCCTTTGGTTTGTTTAGCATAAAATAGACCAAATTTTGGCTTTCTAGGCTTTCAATTCCGTCAATTTCAACATTGTCTTTTTCGTTAACATCAAGCCCAAGTTCAATCACCAATTTCCCATTCACCTTAACTTTGCCTTCTTTAATTAATTCGTCGGCTTTTCTTCGTGAACATATTCCTTTGTTTGCAATAAATTTATTAATTCTCATAATTTTCCCTTTTGTTAGTCATAGAACCATTTGTCGATAATGTTTTTCACCTTTTCTTTTATATCAACGTTCTCAACACTTTCCATAGTATAAATATTTTCGGAAAAAATCAAGTCTTTTTCAAAAAATATTTTAATTTTTCCAACAATTTCCTCTTTTTTTAGTGGTGCAGTCAATTTTTCTGGAATTTCTTTTTCAATATAAATCAAAGCTTTTTCGTTTTCCTTTAATGGATATTTCAATCCTTTCATCGAAAACAATTTCACACTTTCCTTATCTCCATTTTCCACACTTAAATCATCAACATAGAAATATGGCTCTAAAATTGTTTCTAAATTATAACTATCATAGGCATCATTGACAAGATTTGCACTATAATTAAACATATCTGGGCAGTTTAGCACAACGCAAATTACTTCAAAATCACCTCTTTTGCAACTTGTAACAAGGCATCTTCCGGCGTTGTCGGTGAAGCCCGATTTTATGCCGTTGCAGCCGTCTAAAAAGCCAATTAGGCGTTGTTTATTTCTTAAAAAACGATTTTTACATTCGTCGTTGCCCGAAATTTGCTTTATTTTTGTTGACACAATTTCTCTGAAATCGCTGTTTTTCATTGCTTCGCTTGCAATTATTGCAAGGTCGTAGGCACTGGTGTAGTGCGTTTGGCTATCCAATCCGTGTGGGTTGTCGAAATGCGTGTTTTCAAGCCCCAAACTTTTTGCTTTTTCGTTCATAAGTTCAACAAAATTCTCTAAGTTTCCTTTCCCAATGTGATATGCAAGTGCAAGGCTCGCATCGTTGCCAGAAGCTAGCATCAAGCCAAACAAAAGTTCTTTGACTGTCAGTTTTTCGCCTTTCTTCAAATATATGCTTGTTCCTTCAATCCCAACACTTCTATCGTCGACATCAACAATTTCGTCAAGATTATTGCAATTTTCCAAAGTGACTAAGGCCGTCATAATTTTTGTTGTGCTTGCGTTTGCAAGTCTTTCGTCTTTGTTAAACTCGCTTAAAACTCGATGCGAATTCTTTTCGATAACCACGCTTGCTTTGCAAAAATTTTCACAACTTGCTTTTTCGACTTTTTCATTAAAGCAAAAATATGCTGAAGAAAAACACAAAACAAGCAAAAAACACAATATTTTTTTCATATCATTTCCTCATTTTATCTGTTATATTTTTCACAATTTCTAAAATCTTTTCATAGTTTGTTTTATCATTTAGGTGCACAAATTGAATGCCTTTTTTTGTTTCAATTAAAAATCCAATTGGGTTAATTGAAAATCCCGAGCCACTTCCGCCCGCAAATGGATATTGACTGGAACAATTTTTCTTCATATCCTTTGTTTGATTATATTCACCCCCGCCGGCAATAAAGCCCGCAGTTACCTTGCTAATTGGAATAATCGTTGTTCCTTCGGCCGAAATTATTGGGCTTCCTATAACAGTGTTAACATCAATCACAGCTTTAAGTTTTTCCATTGCGTCGATAACAATTTGTTCAATTTTGTTGTTTTCATTATTTTCTTGCTTCATATCTGTTTCCTACCTTTCTAAGTTTGAATAAATAAAGGATAAGTCCAAAAATCAGGTCTGCAAAGCAAATTGTCAAACTGCTTTTTATTTGAACTTTTCCACACGTTTTATTATGCGTTGAATTAACATTATTTATCACAATAACGCTCAACTTTTTTGTTTTTAAAACCGAAAATACAATGCTAGAAATTGTTTTTATTGCTCCAAACAAAATTGCCGACATAAATGGATCGTCTTCAACTCCAACAAAAAAATCAAGTTTTAGGGTGTTGATTGTTGTTTTGTCGAACAAAATTAATGTTAAATCGACATATTCTAAATTTTTAGGATTATTTGATGAAAGTGGAACAATAATTTTCTTTCCTTTTTTGGTTGATAAAAGAATGTAGTTCTTTTTAAACTTGAAAATATATGTCAAAAAATTTATTTTGAAAAAATAGAATTTTATTTTTCCACGATTTTTTAAGAAATCAAAATTGACTTTTGCTTTAATTTTAAGCGGAATAATCAAAATAAAAACAATTAAAATTATAATAAAAAAAACTAAAACATCCACAGTTCTAGTTTGATTTATTTTTTAAATTTTATTATTTTTAATTTTAATTTTCTTCATTTTCTTGTTTAGAATTTTCTTCATTGCTATTTTCAACGTTGTCTTTTTCTTCGCCATTTTCTTCAAAATTTTCTGCAACACTATTTTCTTCGCTTGGAATATCAAACTCGTTATATAGTGAAGTTTGATTGATTATTTGAATAGAATTCAACAAATCGTCATAGTTTGGAAGAGAATTTAGGTTTTCAAGGTCAAAACGTTTCAAAAATTCATCGGTTGTGCCAAAAAGTAGTGGCTTTCCAACGGCATCTTTTCTTCCAACAACTTCAATCAGATTGTGTTTTAACAGAGTTTGAATGGCATAGTCGCTGTTAACTCCACGAATTTGTTCAATATCAAGCCTTGTCACAGGTTGTTTATAGGCAATAATCGCAATTGTTTCAAGGGTGGCCTTGGATAGATTTCGCTCTCGAATTGGGTTCAAAACAAGGCTAATTTCGTCGGCAAACTCGGGGTTCGAGCAAAGTTGCAATTTGTTTTTAAAATGTAAAATTTTAATGCCAAATTCGTCGTTAAAACGTTGTTTTAGGGCTTCAAATGCGTCTAAAATCTCTTTTTCGGTCACTTGCCATTTTTCAATTATATCACCAATTTCAACGCTATCACCGCTCACAAACAAAAGCGCTTCTAACTTATTTTGCAGGTTCGTCATCTAACTTCTCTCCTTCGTCGTTTCTAAAAATCTCAATATCGCCATAAATTTCATTTTGCTCAACTTTTATATATTGTCTTTTTAAAAGTTCAAGCAGTGCCAAAAACAAGTTTATGATTTCACTTTTTGAAAAGTCATTGCTAATCAAAGCACTAAAACTTAATTTTTCGGTGTTAATTAGCAAACTTTTTATTTCAAAAATTTTTTCTTCAACAGTAAAACGCTCTCGCTCAATTGTTTTTTCACCACTGGCCACGTTTTCTTGTTCAACCTTAACAAGCAAAGTTGAAAAGGCTTTGATTAAATTTTCAACATTCATTTGCTTTAAAACAACTCTATAATCTCCCGCTTCTTTGTTTGGAGCTTTGTAAAATTTGTTCACATCTTCAAGTTCTTTTAATGCTTCGCTTGCATCTTTGAACAGCTTATATTCTTCAAGTCGTCGTTTTAAAAGTGTTTCAGGGTCGTCTTCTTCCACTTCTTCCTCTTCTTCCTTAGGCAGAAGTTTTTTGCTTTTAATTTCAATAAGTGTGGCCGCAACAACCAAAAAGTCACTTGCATTGTCCATATTAATCAAGTCCATCGAATTGATATATTCCAAATATTGCCCAGTGATTTCGCTAAGTTTTATTGTTTGAATGTCTAGCTTTGCATCTTTAATTAAATGTAAAAGTAAGTCAAGGGGGCCTTCGAAAATGTCCAACTTGACTTTGTAGCTATTAGAATAGTCTTGACTATTCAATTCTCCTTCAAAATTTTCTTCTATCATAACAAAATCCTAAATAATGCAATACCAAAAACTCATAAATGCTGGCAAAACAAAGCTATAAACAAACGCGAACAAAATGTCGATAACATCAAAAATTAGCAACGCAAACAAAATTACATAGCCATAGCGTGCAAGACTGTTAACAACCCTGTTTGTTCCTTTTGTGAAACTGCATAGCATATTAAAGCCATCTAGTGGCGGAATTGGAAGCAAATTGAACACAGCAAGCCCAAGATTTATATAGGCAGAATAAAACAGCAAATAATATATAAATTGCACAAAATAATTACTGTTTTCTAATGTTTCGGGGTTAGAAAAAAATATGACCAATAGCCCCACGAACAAAAAGCAAAAAATTAAATTTGCCACAACTCCGGCAATTGAAGTTAAAAACAAACCTTGGCGATAGTTCCTGAATTTTTTTGAATTGATTGGAACAGGTTTTGCCCAACCAAAGCCAAAAAGAAGCAAACACAAAAAGCCTATTGGGTCGATGTGTTTTAGTGGATTAAGTGTTAGCCTGCCATAGCCAACGCTTGTATAGTCCCCTTGCGTGCAAGCAATATAACTGTGCGAAAATTCGTGTATGGTCAAGGCAAAAACAATTGCAATTATAAATGCAATGGAAATTATTAAAAGTTCAGTTCCACTATAATTTAAAAAGAAATTAATCATAAATTAATTATACTATGAAAAACTTAAAAAAACAATTAAAAATTAATTTTATTTTAATTTTTATTTTTTACTTTTCTTTTTGCCTTTTTTGGGGATAAAAATAATTCCAACAATAATTAATGCTAGGCTTATGGCAAAACAAATTATGCTTAGTGTAAGAATAACTTGCTCGTCGGTGAAAAATGGCTTTGCAAACATATATGTTCCAAGAGTAATTAGCCCTATAATTAGGCAAAAATACCAAATTGCATAGTTATAAGATGAGTCTTTTCCACGATAGAAATATGCTCGAAATAGTTCCACAACTGCCCTTATCCAAAGCACTAGGCCAATGATTTTGCAAGCACCAACAATGTTAAAAACCTTAAATTGTTGCAAAACTAAGCCAATTGCAATTAATGAAATTAGAACAAATTCAACAATTGTTAGAATTTGAATTGCCCCACATTTGTGTTTTATTAGCGGGAAAATAACAAGTGCAAGATATGCCACAAGAATGAAGCAAATTGCAATGTTTATAATCCTATTTCCAATTTCATAGTCGTTAACAAGCATAATAATTCCAAGAGCAATTAAAAGCACGCTTGTGATTAGATAAACTATGTAATCTCCTTTAAATCTTTTCATAAAATCTCCTTTAAACACTAAAAATTTAAAACAAAAATTTGCTTTGTTGCAACAATTTTACAATTTATTGTTTTTATTGCAACAAATTCTTTTTCATTAATTTTTTGTGTTTTTATCAATAAAATTATGTTTTTCGACAAAAATTGTGTTTTAACTAAATTTTTATCACACATATTATACAATATATAATTTTTTGTTGCAAATGTTTACAAAAATTTTCTAAAAAAAAGCCCTAGAACTAGGGCAAAATTGAATTTATCTGATTTGCAAAGATTTTTTCAATTCACGATATTTTTCAATATCTTTTGATTCTAAATATTTCAACAAACCACTACGTTTTCCTAAAAGAAGAAGCAACCCACGTTTTGCGGAATTGTCGTGCTTATTTTCTTTTAAGTGTTCAGTTATGTGACGAATTCTTGCTGTTAGAAGTGCAATTTGAACTTCTGTTGAGCCTGTGTCACTTTCGTTATGTTGATATTTAGCGATAATATCTTTTTTGTTTTCCATAACATTTTCCCCCTGATTAAATTTCCATAAAACAAAGTATGACGTTGGGGATTTTTCCCGTTCACCCTTGTTTAAGGCGAAAATATGATATCACAAAAAAAGTAAATTGTAAAGAGTTTTTGCAACTTTCTTTGAAATTGTTTAAAAATTTAGAATTTTTGATTGCAAATAATTAACAAAATTAAATTAAAACAATTTTAAAATATTAGATACTTAATTTTTTAATAAAAATAATATTTTTTATGGTAAAATTGTTGCATAGATTTTTTTTGTTTGCTATAATAATTTTGGAGGGAATTATGGAAGAAAGAATTAGTGAAAATATATTTTTTATAGAAGCAAAAGAGAGTTTGGATAATTTTATCCTATCTGAATTCCCAGATTTCTCAAAAAAACTTCAAAATCACCTTGTAAAATTTATTCCATCAATGGGACATTATGAGGAAGAAGGCGAAAAATATCGCCCTGTTTTGCTTTTCACTAATGATATTAATGCAATTTTAAAAGCTATTCCAACTGCATATAAGGTTGCAATGTTTGATGACGAAAATGAAGCGATGTTTGCGCAAAGAATGAAATGTTTAAGCGTTTTTTGCAAAAAAGAATGGGTTATCTACATTCAACAAAAAGAAAATTCCTTTCAATATGGCATAATTAAAACAACCAATTCAATTAAAGATAAAAACTTTGAGGCACTTTTGGAAGAAAGCACGATTTTAAAGGAAAAAACACGTCTAAATTGCTTTATTGTCTATCCCCTTAACAGTTTTACCGTAAGTTTGAAAAGCAAAGAAAAAAGGCTAAATATAACTTTCTCGCTTGAAACAAGAAAAATAACAAGTTGGAAAGATGAAATTTCCGAGTTTGTTGAAGCAAGTTTTTCTAAGCTAAGAACAACAAAAAAGAAACTTGAAGACGTTAAAACAATGTTTTATAACATTTTTGACCGTGCCCTAAAAGATGTTCACGGTGCAATTTGTGTTGTTGTTGACAAAGATTATGTTGACAAAGGCTTTTTAAGCGATGGAATTTGGCTGAAAGAACCAATTGAATTTAGCAAACTATTTTTGCAAACAAAAAGTTATAGCGAACAAAAATTGATTGCAATTAGTGAACTTTTTATGTCGATGCTAAACTATGACGTAATAACAGTCATCGACAATGCTGGCCGAATTAGAGC
>CAYXET010000005.1:0-7359 GCA_964464025.1 uncultured Christensenella sp.
TCTAGTCCTAAATTAGTTTTAAAAACAATAATAGTCTAGCTAATAAAAATTACTTAATTAGTAAAATTTATTTTGTTAACGATAAATGTTTTATCAACAATAATTTTTTAACAATAATTATTTAACAAATTTTAAGTAGATTTTTACACCTAGATTTTGCTAATTAAATTGCTTTTTTTGCTGTTTCGCACAAAGCTGTGAAAGCCTGAGCATCTGATATTGCCATTTCGCTTAGAACTTTACGATTTAGATTAATATTATTCAATTTTAGACCATGCATAAATTGAGAATAACTTATTCCGTTTAATCTGCAAGCTGCGTTAATTCTGGCAATCCAAAGTGTTCGGAAATCTCTTTTTCTTAGTTTTCGGCCAATATATGCGTGGCTTTCTGCTTTTCGAACTGTTTGTTTCGCAACACGATATAATCTTGATTTACTGCCCCAATATCCTTTTGCGGCTTTCATTACTTTTCTACGTTTTTTTAATGCGTTATTACTTCTTTTAATTCTCATAGTATCCCCCTTTAAACATTAACCATATTTCTAATTGTCTTTTCTTGTGCTTTAGAAACATAAGTTGCTTGTCTTAAATTTCTTTTTCTTTTTGTAGTTTTCTTTGTTAGAATGTGTCGGTGGTTTTGTTTTCCACGTTTAATAATTCCACTTTTTAAAACTTTAAATCTTTTTCTTGCTCCAGTATGACTTTTTTGTTTTGGCATAATTTCTCTCCTTTATTTTTTTTGGCATAATACCATTGTTATATTCTTTCCTTCAAGTTTAGGTTCTCGCTCCATTTGACCAATTTCACCAACAAAACCAGCAAATTTTTTCATAATTTCAAAGCCTTGTTCAGGATATGATTGCTCACGACCTTTCAAACGAATGTCAACTTTAACCTTATTTCCAATTCGCAAATATTCTTTTGCTCGGTCAACACGATATTCCATATCATGTGCGCCAATTGTTAAAGATAGTTGAATTGTTTTAGTCTCTTGTGCTTTATTTTTCTTTCGTGCTTCTTTTTCTCGTTTCGTTAAATCAAAACGATATTTCCCGTAGTCCAAAATTTTGCAAACGGCAGGATTAGCATTTGGCGAAATCAAAGCAAGGTCTAGGCCCTTTTCTTGGCTTAAACTTAAAGCCTCGTCGATTGACATAATCCCAAGTTGTTCACCATTTTCACCAACAAGCCTAACAGGACTTGAAACAATTTGTTCGTTAATTAATAAGTTTTTAATAGTTAAAACCCTCCTTAAAAGAAAAAAGTGAATATACAAATATCCACCCCAAAATTACTTTGCTTAAATTGCAAATTTTAATTGTTAAAACAAATTTTAGCAATTATATAATTTTTAGCAACCAACTAAGCCTTGCCTTTTTGGTGAGAAATGGATATTTCTACTTTTTACGCTCTTATTATACGTCTTTAAATTTCAATTGTCAACAAAAAAATCAAACTTTTCAAAATTTTTTTTATTTTTTCTTTTTTTCTTCAATATAAACTGGAATTTTAAACTTATTAAAAATTATGTTAACAAAATCAAATATGGTGCGGATAAGAACAAGACAAAAAATTAAGGTGATAAAAAACTCAACATAATTAAGTGCCCCACTTTTTATTCCCAAAAAGTTCAAAACAAAACAAATGTTAGCAAATATGCTGACCACAAAGTTAATCCACCCGCGAAAAACTTTTCCAACATAAAAATAGTGTGCACCAAAAAGCCCCAAAAATCCACACAACAAAAGAAGATTTTTTTTGCTAACATCGTTTGGAACAACATTACTTTCAAGCACTAAATCGCCATCTCCGCGCAAAATGAGTTCTTTTGCTTTTTTGTTTGAGCCATCTTTCAGTTTTTTTGTGTTAAATCCGCACTTTGTGCAAATCCCGCTTTGTTTTTCCACTCTGCCATAGCAACTAGGACATCTCATAGTTTTTCACCTTCTCTAAAATTAGATTTTTGACCAATTCAATATTTTCTCTTGTTTCGCTTGAACAAAAAACAATATCATCAACACCAACATTCGTTTGTTTTGCCAAAGAAAATCGAGCATTGTTTCGTTGACTTTTCGAAAGTTTGTCACTTTTTGTTGCAATAATTTTAAACGGAAGAGAATAAAAATTTAAAAATTTTAACATATTTTTATCATCTTCACTAATTTCGTGGCGAATATCAAGCAAAAAAAGCAAAAGTTTTTTATCTTCCTTTTCCTTAAAATAATCTTCCATTAATGTTGACCAATTTTTCTCAATTTCTCCACTTGCCTTGTGATAGCCATAGCCCGGAAGGTCAACAAGATAGAATAAATCATCAACTAAAAAATAATTCACAATCCTTGTTCTTCCCGGAGTTTGGCTTGTTTTTGCCAGCGTTCTATTGTTAAAAATTGCATTAATTAAACTGCTTTTTCCAACATTACTTCGGCCAATCAAGCACACTTCAAACTTGTCGTCTAAAATAAAATCTGTTTTTTTGCTTGCGCTTTTAATAAATTTACAATTTTTCATAAAAAAAATATAACACAAAAAACTAAAAAAGTAAAGTAACTAAAAAAATCAAAGCAAAATATAATGAAATATGTTAAACAATATCGAAAACTAAAAGCAAAAAGATTTTTTATGTTGTTTAATATGAAAGGATAAATATGAAAAATACAATATTAGAAATTAAAGACCTAAGTTTAACATATCATTCGCTTAATGGTGAAATAAAGGCCGTCGATAAAGTTTCTTTCAATGTTAAAGACGGAGAATTTGTGGCCATTGTTGGCCCATCTGGATGCGGAAAAACCACAATTTTAAATATGATAGGCGGCTTAATTGAAAAGTCTAGCGGAGAAATTCTTTTAGACGGAAAAGAAGTTTTTAAAGACAAAAATCAAGATTACGACATTGGATATATGTTCCAAAAAGACCATCTGTTCCCTTGGCGAACAATTTTTCAAAATGTCACTTTGGGGCTAGAATTCGACAAAAAACTAGATAAAAAATTAAGAAAAGAAAAAGAAAATTTCGTTCTTTTTTTGCTTGAAAAATATGGCTTAATAGATTTTAAAGATAAATTCCCAAACGAACTTTCAGGCGGAATGCGCCAACGTGTGGCGTTAATCAGAACACTTGCGCTAAATCCAAAAATTCTTCTTTTGGATGAACCATTTTCAGCCCTAGATTTTCAAACAAGATTGAATGTTTGTGATGACGTAAGTTCAATTATCTCGCGTGAAAGCAAAACGGCAATTTTAGTAACACACGATATTAGCGAAGCAATAAGCCTTGCCGACAAAGTAATAATTCTTTCACAAAGGCCAGCAACAGTCAAAAAAATTGTAAAAATCAATCTTAAAGAAAGTGGATTGCCATTAAAACGACGTGAAAACAAAAATTTTTCACACTATTTTGAAGAAATTTGGAGCAACATTAAAGATGAAAAATAAAAACGATTTAAAAAACATTTCAAAAGAACATTTAAAATATTTAAAAGACCAAAAAAAGAGTAGATTTTTTGTTTTTATGGGGCAAATTTTGCTTTTTGTTGGCTTTATTTCGCTTTGGGAAATTTTAATGCAACTAAAAGTTTTGGATAGTTTCATTTTCAGCAGCCCTAGCAGAATAATAAATCAAACTATTATGCTTTTTAATTCTGGCGAATTATTTTATCACATTTGGATAACGCTAAAAGAAGCAATTTGGGGCTTTATTTTATCGACAACTATCGGCTCCATAGTTGCGGTTGGGTTGTGGTGGAGCGACTATTTAAGACGTGTTTTAGAGCCTTACATTGTAATTCTAAATAGTCTGCCAAAAATAGCACTTGGGCCAATCATAATCATTTGGTTCGGAGCCGGAACAAAAAGTATTGTGGTAATGGCAATTTTAATCACAATAATTATCACAATTTTAACGATGCTTTCGTCTTTCATCTCGTGCGATAAAGACAAAATTATGCTTTTGAAAAGTATGGGTGCAAGCAAATTTCAAATATTAACAAAATTAATTCTTCCAAATTCCCTTCTCGACTTCATTTCGCTTTTAAAAATTAACGTCGGAATGACTTGGGTTGGAACAATTATGGGAGAATATCTCGTTTCAAAAGCCGGGCTTGGATATTTAATTGTATATGGCGGGCAGGTTTTTAAACTCGATTTAGTTATGACGTCAACTGTAATCCTTTGCATCCTTGCGGGATTAATGTATTATTTCGTCGCACTTTTCGAAAAGCGTTTCAAAAAAAGATAGTCAAAAAAAACACCAAAACTAAGGTTCCCTAGCGTGGGTCACTTCAAAAATGGTGTTTTTTAATTAATAAACAATAATGTTCTAAAATTCGTCTTTATTGATTATTTTTCGAATATCCGAAAGTGCTTTATTTTCAAGCCTTGATATGTAACTTCGGCTAATCCCCAGTGCTTTTGCAACTTCGCTTTGAGTTAAAGCAGGTGTTCCATTCACCCCAAAGCGCATACAAATGATTTTATATTCTCTTGGCGTTAAATTTTCTTTCAAAATTTTTAAAAGATTTTCAGCCATAATTTTTGTTTCAACTTCTTGCGAGAGTTCATCAACGTCGTTACCAATCACGTCTTGCAAAGTGATTTCATTGCCGTCCTTATCTTGCCCCAAAGTTTCTTCAAGCGAATAAACGCCATTGTGTTTTTTGTTTAGGCGAATAAGCATCAAAATTTCGTTTTCAATGCACCTTGACGCATAGGTTGATAGTTGCGTGCCCTTGTCAAGTTCGAATGTGTTTATGCCCTTAATTAGTCCTATCGTTCCCACGCTAATCAGGTCATCTGCTTCGCCCGCCGTGTTATATTTTTTCACAATATGCGCCACAAGTCTTAAATTGTGATAAATCAGTTTGTTTTTTGCGTCTAAGTCGCCATTTTCCTTGAATTTTCTTATACATTCGCGTTCTTCTTCGCCCGTTAATGGCTTAGGGAAACCGCTACTTTTTTGGACGAAAGATGTAAAACACATCACACGATTTAAAAAATTTATAAATGTTTCAGTTATCATATATTACCCCTATGTGTAAATATATGTAACTTTTTGTAGAATTTTGCTTGTCTAAAAGTTAAAATTTGAATTAAAATAAAAATTAAATTTTTAAATTGTTAATAAGTTGGAATTAATTTTAATTTTGATAGGCAATAATTTAAAACTCGCCGAAAAAGAGAATAGGTGTTATCAAGTTACTTTTACTTTTTTGTCGAAAAAAGTAACCCTAGCGCTGTGGGGGTTGCGATTCCCCTAGACCCCTAAACGCTTCTTTTGTTTTTTCTAAATAGTTGTTTACTACACACTAATTAGCTTTTATTTTAGTGATTAAATTAATGTTAATGGGGTATGGGGGTTGCGATTGCGTCAAAACTTTCACTCTTGCTCATTCTGCTTGCAACGCCCGCAAAATTTTGGTCTGCACATTCGGTTTTCCCTTTTCTCAAAAGCAACAAAAAGCAGCGTTGTGCATCCGCTGCCTGCTCGTGTTTTAAAATTAATTTTGTTTTAATTTTTCAATTTTCGTTTTTTTTCTTTATTTTTTCATAAATTTTTTTTCTTCACAAAATCTTTTTTTAAAGTAGCTATCCATTGTTTTTTAACTTGTTGTAACTTTTGTTAAAGTAACTTTTGCGCTAGCGGTTGAAGCAAGGCCGTTTGAACTTGTTATTTCCGTCGCACTCGTTCCGCTCGTATTTTTAAATGTTGCTGGCAAAGTTATTGGATAAGACGATTGCACGTTATATGGTGCTTTCAAAGTCTTTAAACTTGTGCAACCATCTAACATATTAGTCACTTTTGTCACTTTTGTCATATCAAAATTGCTTAAATCTAATGAGGTTAATGCCGAACAACCAGAAAACATATTATACATAGTCGTAACTTTGCTCGTGTCAAAATTAGTTCCAAGTGTTAAACTGGTTAGAGATGAACAATAATAAAACATTTCATACATATTCGTAACGTTACTTGTGCTGAAATTGCTTAAATCTAATGAGGTTAAAGATGAACATTCATAAAACATACCTCCCATATACGTAACCTTGCTTGTATCAAAATTATCAATATTTAGTTCCGAAAGATTATAACATCTTGAAAACATATTAGTCATATCACTTACTTTTCGTGTCTCCATAAAGCTCAAATCTAGTTTTGTCAAAAGCTTGTTTTGCGCGAACATATAGTTCATTAGCTCAACATGACTAGTATCCAATTTACCATTAAATTCAATGGACGTGCACGAACTTTGAAAGGAGCCGAAAGATAATGTGCTCATCATAAACAAACGCGAACTATCCTGCGGAGCGTAGACTGTAACCGGGCTGTAGATTAGAATATCGAAGGCGCTGGTGTTTGTGGTATTTGTTTTGTAGTAGGCTGTAACATCGTAAACGTCGCTTGGCGAAGTTCCACTATCGTAGGCGCTGGCAGAACTCAGTTCGCTTTCCATTCCCACCGAACAACTGTTTGTTTCTGTATATCCACTGCTTGCATCAGGTGTTGTGCCTGTGAAAGTCACTGTTGCAACAGTCGTGTTCGCAATTGTAATGCTGTTTGCTTCTGCAGAACTAATAACCTTTGTCAGCCAATCATTTGCTAAATAGCTGGCTCCTGTTCCCGGAACATTTTTGTAAAGTTCTTCAAATGCTTCTGATTCAGTTATGTTAGCTTGTTGAATTGCATAGATTGCGCAAGACAAGTCCCCAACGGTTGAAATGCTTTCTTCCGTTGCACTGGTGTCAATTTGCATCGTCATTGTAATTTCGTGTTTGTTGGCTGCTCCTGCCTCTATCGAACCCACAACGTTTGTGATTGTGTCTGTTCCAAGCGTTCCTGCTGCCGTTACAACGTTCGTGGTTGTTCCGTCGGTTGCATAGATGTTGCTTCCTGATTTAAAGAACAATGATTTTTCGCAACTGAAAAGCCCGCCGTGGTCAAGATAGATTAAGTAATATGCCGGTTCGCTTTCGTCGGTCAATTGAACGGTCATTGTTAAGGTTATTGTGTCACCGGGCATAAGTTTTGTTGTGTCAATTTCTGCGTTGTCTCGTGAAACTGCAACCGTCATTCCGGTCACTGGATTTCCCGCTGTTCCTTTTTCTAACTTAATTGTTCCAAAACTTAATGAAATTTTTTCGCTAGTGAAACTGTCGGTGAACCATGCAAAGGTGGTCAAAACAGTAAGCAAAAGTTGCAAAATGAAAACACCCGCAAGAAATATTGCCCATGCTTTAAACTTTTTCTTAGTTTTTGTATTCATTTGTTTCTCCTTTTTTAAATTTTTTAGAGAAAGCAAAAAAGGTTAGCCGTTTGGTTAACCTTAAAATGTATAAATACAATTCTACTTTATTGGTCA
>CAYXET010000005.1:7459-14813 GCA_964464025.1 uncultured Christensenella sp.
ACCGAATGGTCAACCGAATGGTCAACCGAATGGTCAACCGAATGGTCAACCGAATGGTCAACCGAATTTTTCAGGTCCTTATGTTGCTTCACCCTACTATAACTAAATTGTGCCATTTTCTAATTTTTATGTCAAGCGTTTTCGACAACTTTTTTAAATTTTTTTAAAATTTTTTTAAATTTTTTTTTGCAATACGCTTTTGCCATTTCAAAACTAGTATTTTAGTGCAAATTTTTCAAAATTTTTTTGATATATGCTTTACTATTTCAAAACTAGTATTTTAGTGCAAATTTTTCACAGTTTGAAGATTTAAAATTAGAAAAAATTAAATTAAATTTTTTTTATATTGTTAATAAGTTGGAATTTAATTAAATTTAAATAAATCACAACATTTTTGTGTGTTTTTTGTTATAAAAATAAACTTTTAAAATAAAAATTATCCCAACAACCCCTTCAATTGGATAAATAAAACTAACAATAAAATCTAGGCCAAAAAAACTAAAAATATAGGCAAGCGTTGAAAAAATTGCAATTGAAAAAAATTTATTCATCTTAATTGAATTTGTTAAAACATATAAAGTTGAAATTAAGCTTGTGAGTATGCTAAAATAGAGCACAAGAGTGAAAATATATCCAACAATACTATTAATTTTGAAAGCCAAAATTAACATTGGCAAATCAGTTGAAAATTTTATTTTCATCATCACACCATTCACAACAAACAACAAAATAAAAAGCAAAACAGACAAAAAAATCGTGTTGATTTTGCTCTTTTTATGCGAAAAATTTATTGATTTTTGTGCAACCAAACTTGACAAAAAAATTATGTTATATCCAACATACAAAAACCCCGAAAAAATGTATTTCACATTCAAATTTTGATTAAAAGAAAAAAAATTAGAAGAATTTATTGAAAAAAAGCTAGAAATCGCAACAACTAGAATTGAAATGATTATAATTGGCATTAAAATTATGTTTACTTTTGTCATCATCTCAATTCCGTTTAAAACTATAAAAAATGAAAAAAATATGCTTAAAATTGTGATTATTGGGAAATTTATGTTTGAAAAAATAAGCGTTCCAATTGAATTTAGTCCGGCCAACAAAACAACCAAAAAAATAAAAAGACCAACAAAAATGAAAGAATCAAAAAATTTTGATGTTTTATTGAATAAAATTTTATTAATTTCTTTCATATTGCTTTTTTGTGTTATTTTTGTAAATTTTATGAGATTTTTTATCGAAAAATAGAAAAAAATAGAAGCAATTATGATTATCAAAAGGCTAAAAGCCCCCGCACCACTAAAAAACACTTCTATTTCCTTTCCCGACGCAAAGCCGGCACCAATAATTGAACCAATTATCACAAGAATAAAGCCTAAATCTATGTTTTTCACATTTTATTATATTAGCAATATTCTTTTAAAATGAAAAATAAATTAAAATTTTTGCATTAGTCCAAAATGATAATTCTATGGCATTGTTCACATTCTGTGAAGCCATTTAGTTTTAGTTTTTCAACTTTGTGAATTGCTTGTTCAACTCGGCAATATCCACAATTTTTTCCGTCTAGTTTCACCAAAACTGGGAAAATTCCTTCACGTTTAGCATTTTTATATTTCATAATAAGTTCTGGGTCAACTTTTTTTTCTTGTGCCAAAAGTTCCTTTTTTGCTCTTTCAATTTCACCGGCAAACTCTTTTTCTAGTTCAATAAGTTTTGCTTTGTTTTCGTCGTGAATTTTTTTGCTTGAAATAATTTGCTTTTTGCACTCGTTAAAATCTTTCATAAGAGTTTTCATCTTAATTTCTAACCTAGTTAACCTTGAAATTAATTCTTCTAGGTTCTTATCAATTGGCTTAATTTTGTTAACAACTTCCAAAACACTTTGTTCGTTTAGGCTGTTGATGTCGGATTGAACATATTTTTCAACCAAATTTAAACCTTTAATTTTAACCGAATTAATTTTTTCAATTTCATCTAAAACTTTTTTGCTTTCTTCGTTAATTTCTATCATTCTTGCTTGGTTTTTTCGTGCCAAATCTTTGCTAGAATTTATTTTTTTCATAAATTCACTATTAGTTATTTTTTTCTCTAACTTTTTTAGTTCTATATCTTTTTCTTGATAATTATACAATTCTTTCATTCAACAATTTCCTTCTTTTTTTATCATCAATTTCACCATTTTCAATTTGTTCCAAATAGTTTAAACCCGCTTCAACATATAGCAAATGTGCTTCGTTATTTTTTGTTAAACCATTAATTTTTTCACTCAAACTTAGGAGTTTTTCTTTTTCATATAATAAATATTGCTTGAAAACTTCGGTGTTCCAATCAAAATTATCTTTTCCAAAATAAATTTCCAATGGTTGCAAACGTGTTCTTCCCTTTTTAACTTTCAAAATGTTATAGAATACCCCGTCTTCAAAGACCATATAGTCGGCAATAATTTTATATCTGTGTTGAATAAGATATTCCCTAAGTTTCACAACATCACGCATTGGTTGAAGAACGAAATTTTTTAGTCTGATTTTCTTTTCTTCTAAAATTTTAATAATTTCCATTCCGCCAAGGCCAGCAATTATGGCTTGTTTCACTCCGTCACTTTTAAAAACAACCTTAAAACCATCACCTTCTCGGAAACTGATGTAGGAGCAAATGTTCAAGCTATCGCAAAATTGAATTGCCTTATTCAAACTTCGTGCGCTAACATCGGTTGCGACAACTCGGTCACACTTGTTCGACAAAATAAGTTCCGCCGTCACATATCCGTGGTCACAACCAATATCTGCAATTGTTTTTACTTTATCACACAAATTAACCAAATTTTCTAATCGTGTGCTTAAATTTAATAATGTTCCCATATTTCCTCCTAAAAATAATCCCTAAGTCGTTTGTTTCGTGATGGATTACGCAATTTTTTTAGTGCTTTTGCTTCGATTTGTCTTATTCTTTCTCGCGTTACATTAAATTCTTGTCCAACTTGTTCAAGAGTTTTTGGAAAGCCATCGTCTAGGCCATATCTCATTCTGATAACCTTTTGTTCACGCGGGGTTAATGTGTCAACAACGGCAAGAAGTTGTTCCCGAAGAAGACGTCTTGTTGTGGCTTCATATGGCGAAATTGACGTTTCGTCCTCAATTATATCACCAAGTTTGCTGCTATCGGTGTCGTCGTTCCCCATTGGCCCTTCCAAAGAAAGTGGCTCCATTGAAATCTTTTTAATTTCTGCAACTCTTTCTTCACTAATTCCCATTTCTTCAGCCAGTTCTGAAAGGGTTGGCTCTCGTCCCAAAGTTGAAGTTAGTTTTTTTGTTGCTCTGATAAGTTTATTGATTGTTTCAACCATGTGAACTGGCAAACGAACAAGCCTTGCTTGGTCGGCAATGGCACGAGTTATGTGCTGTCTTATCCACCAAGTTGCATAGGTTGAAAATCTAAATCCACGAGTGTAGTCATATTTGTCAACTGCTTTCAAAAGCCCCAAATTTCCTTCTTGAATTAAATCTAGAAACGAAAGGACATTTCGGCTTAGATATTTTTTTGCAATTGCAACAACAAGTCTAAGGTTGCTTTCAGTTAAAATATTTTTTGCAAAAGTGTCACCTGCTTCAATTCGTTTTGCAATTTCAATTTCCTCTTCCGCCGAAAGCAAAGGAACTTTCCCAATTTCTTTAAGATAAATTTTAACAGGGTCGTCACTTGCAACATTTGCAGTGAAACTTTCAAGTTTTTCAAGGTCAAGATCATTTTCTTTCACTGTGTCTTTAACAACTTCTATTCCGTGTTTTTTAATCTCTTCCACAATTTCGTCAATTTCATTTGCAGTGATGTCATAGCTGATAAGTTTTGAAACAATATCTTCTTCTTCGTTTATAACATTGTGTTTCTTTTTCGCTTTTTCTATTATCTTTTTTATTTCGCTTTCATATTTTTCGTTAATCAATTTTTATCCTCCAACTTTAATGCATTTATTTCATTAGTAATCAATTGCAATTGATGCGCTAAAATTTTTCTTTCTTCAATATTTCTTGTTTCGACAGTTTTATTTGTTAAAAGTGCTTGTTTTTTTGTTAAATCATCAATTTTTAAAACTTTCACCGAATCTTTAAAATATTTTTCATCAATCTCATTTGTATTAAACTTATAATTAATGATTTTGTCAAGTTCTTTGTTATCGCTATCAACAACATCGAATAGCGAGCCAATCAAAACCTCTTTTTTGTTTTCTTCACATTCTTTCAAATATTCATACACAGCTTGGAATTCTAAAATGTTAAAATTGTTCATTTCAACAAAGTGTGCATAGGGCTTTTTATTCACCAAACTTGCCAGAATGAAAAGTTGACTTTTATACACATTATCCGACAAAATTGATGGAATAAATTTTTCTTGCTTTTGTTGCTTAATTTTTGGAACTTCCAAACTTAGAAGGTCTTGTTTTAGAGCGTCGATGCTCACCTTTGAAATGTCTCGGACTAGTTTTAGATATATTTCTCTTTCGCTTTTCAGCTTAATTTCGCTAATGATAGCCAAACTTTCTTTTATAAATTTAGACATTTCTAGTTTATCGTTTAAATTATAGCCAACGCTTAGCCGGTTTATTCTATATTCATAACAATCGCTTGCTTTTGCAATTTTTTCTCGAAGTTTCTCAACGCCAAATTTCTTAACGTATTCATCTGGGTC
This sequence comes from uncultured Christensenella sp., assembly GCA_964464025.1. Lineage (GTDB taxonomy): Bacteria > Bacillota > Clostridia > Christensenellales > UBA1242 > UBA7868. The sequence goes on from CAYXET010000005.1 coordinate 12,149, forward strand.
CATTTCGTCTTCTAGCGTTACGCAATAGATATCAAAATCTTCTTGTTTTAGAACCTCAATTGCTCGAATAGTGGCTTTTTTGCCTGCGCTATCACCATCAAAACATAAAATTATTTTATTACAAAATCTTTTAAGTTCCTTTGCATGAAGACTTGTTAGGGCAGTTCCCATTGTGGCAACAGTGTTTGTTAGGCCAGCGTTATGCATTCCAATCATGTCCATTTGCCCTTCAACAATTATAATTTCGTTTAACTTTCCACTGTTTTTAAGTTCTTTTAGAAACTGAATTCCAAACACAACTTTGCTTTTGTCAAACACAATTGTTTGTGGTGAATTTTTATATTTTGCCGTTTCGGGCTTGTCGACCAACACTCTTGAAGAAAATCCAATCACTTCGCCAAAACTGTTTTTTATTGGAAATGTTAACCTCTCGAACATTGGGTCATAATAGTGGCCGTTTTTTTCCAAAACAAGGCCAGCAAGTTTTTGAAATTCAAGTTCAATTTTGTTTGAGTTTAAACATTTCACCAGACTATTGAAATCTTTGCTATAGCCAAGCTCGAATTTTTTCACAACTTCTTCTGAAAGCCCACGCTTTGCAATATACTTTTTTGCATCTTCACTTTGACCGAGATTTTGCTTATAGTGCTCGTTTGCACAACTTAAAGCCCGCAAAACACCTTCTTTTTCTCGCTTTCGTTGTGCATAGTTATCGTCAACAACAACATTTGGCAATTCCATGCCTGCAAACCCCGCCAACATTTTCACCGCATCAATAAAATCAACGCTTTCAATTTCTCGAATAAACGTGATGACATCGCCACTTTTTCCACAACCAAAACAATGATAATATTGTTCTAGCGAATTAACCGCAAAAGAAGGGGTTTTTTCGTGATGAAAAGGACAGCACCCCCAATAGGTGCCCCCTGACTGCTTCAAATTTATGTATTTAGAGATGATTGCCACAAGGTCATTGTTATACTTTAATTTCTCTAAAAAACTAGAATCAAACCCAAATTTTTGCATTTAAACCCTTTTTTGTTAATATACATATAAATTATACGAAAATTTTTTTGAAAATCCTTTTTTTCTTCAAAAATAATTCAAAAAAATTCTAAATTTCTATATAATTCGCATTTTTTTGTGCAAAATCAGCCAAAAAACAATAATTTTCACTAAAAAGTTCACTTAATTTTTTTAATTTTTATCACAATTTTATGTTAAAGAAACGACTTTTTTTAGATAATTTTCATCAGCAATAAGTTTCCCAAGACCAATCACAACTGCGTTATCGGCATCGGGCGAAATTTGCACCGGAAGATTTAGGCGTTTGCTTAGATAATTTTCTAGACCTGTTAAATTCGCCATTCCACCCGTCACAATAATTCCGTTTTGCGAAATGTCGGAAACAATGTCTGGGCTTGCTGCATTTAACAAAATCTTAATTAGTGAATAAACTTTTTGAAAATAAAATTCCACTGTATCTTTTAGATTGCTTGACGAAATTATGTCTGTTTTGGGGCTTTTTGTTAACATATCAACGCCACTAAACTCTGAGCTGCTTAGATCGTGATTAAACAAACTTGCAACCTCGTTTTTCAATCTTTCACTAACTGGTGAAGAAATTGTTATATCATAGAAATTTTGAATATACAATCTTATTGCTTCATCAATTTTATTTCCACCCATAAAAACAGAGTAACCTTGCAAAACTTGATTTAACGAGCAAATTGCCATATCAATCGTTCCTGCGCCAAGGTTTAGGCTAAGACACCCACTTGCTTTGTTTACATTCATTCCCGCACCCATTAAAGCCGTTAAAACACTAGGAACCAAATGAACCTTTCCTGCCCCTAATGACAAGCCTAGATTTTTGAAATCTAAAATTTCTTCTTCCCTAAGGCCACAAGGAACGGCAAAAACTATGTCAAATTTTTCATAATCATCGGTCACTTTTTCAATGAAGTGCTCTAAAAGAGATTTTGCTAGGTCGAAATTGCAAATTATTCCATTTAAAACTGGCGACAAAAACTCTATTTCATCATTTGTTTTGCCTTGCATATTTTTTGCTTCAATTCCATAGGAAACAATCACTGTTTCACCCAAGTTTTTTGAAACAGCAATTCTTGTTGGTTCTTTCAAAACCGCTCCAACCTGCCTTTTATAGATGCTCGTGTTATTCGAGCCAAAATCTATTCCTAAAATTGTTCGTGCCATATAACTCTCCACTTTATTATAACAAAATAAACAAATTAATTCAAATATTTTCTCAACGTTTATAAAATTTGACATTAATCACTAAAAAAAGCCCAAAAAAGGGCTTTGTGATTACAATTTATTTAGTTTTAAAACATAATCTTTGTATTTTTGATAACTGCCGTCATTTATTTTTGTTGAAAGTTCTTTTAGTGCATCTTTTGTTTTGCTGTCCAAACTTTTTGGAAACTCTGTCGTTATTGTCACAAACAAGTCGCCATAGGCTTCTTTTCGCAAAAATTTAACGCCTTTACCTTTAAGTTTAAACACTGCACCTGTTTGAGTTAATTCAGGGATTTTTAGCGTTACAATCTCGTTGATTGTTGGAACTCTCACATCGCCACCTAAAAGAGCCGTGGTGAACGGAATTGGAATGGTGATATACAAATTGAAATCTTTTCGCGTTAAA
>CAYXET010000006.1:0-14537 GCA_964464025.1 uncultured Christensenella sp.
GTTTTGTAAGTTTTTGCACAAAAGTTTATGAGATTATTGATTTTTATATCGTAGACGTGAAAAAAGAAGAAAAATTTGATGGTTATTCATGTTTTTATGGTTATTCTAATAAAATTTCGACTGAAAGGCAAGTTGAGATTGATGGGGAAAAGATTAATATTCAAATTGCTTTTAGAAACAATATTTTAACAATTGGAACGCCAATTATTTTAGGGGATTATTAATAAAACTAATATTAAATTTTATAAAAAGCCAAAAATGATAAAACTTTTTATAAATAACCTATGAAAATATAAGTTTTTTATGGAAAAATATAAAAAATTTTAAAAAATACAAAAATTTAATGAGATAAAAAATTGTGAATAAAATGCAAAAGTTAAAAAATATAACAAAAAATTAAAAAAATATGAAAAAATAATAAAAAAAGTTTAAAAAAAATTTTATAGTTAATAATCGCAGCATAGGGAGGAAATTTAATATGAAAGAAAAATTTTTGCGAGGACTAAAACGATATAAATTTTATGTCTACACAATTTTAACGGTTATGCTTGTGGCGTTGTTACTTACTGTTATTGTTGTTTCGACGGGTGGAAATAAAACGGAAAACAAAACAACGATTGTTAGCACCGAACCTGTTCAGTTTGTTATGCCCATTTCAAATGCGACAATCACAAAAGGTTATAAAGCAGATGAATTGCAATATAACAAAACGCTAAACTGCTGGGAAATTCACAAAGCACTAGACCTGTTTGCAACAACGGGAGACCAAGTTTTGGCGTGTTATGACGGGATTATTAGCGATATTTATTCAAATTATCTTGAAGGAACTACGATTGTGATAAAACACTCCGACGGCTTAACTTCAAAATATCAAGGGCTTTCAAGTGAAACAAAAGTTAATATTGGTGACGAAGTGAAAGCTAACGATGTTTTGGGCTATGTTGGAACGGCTTTGCAGGCCGAAGGTGAAGATGGCTCGCATGTTCATTTTGAACTGATAAAAGACGGCGATAAAATTGACCCACTAAATTATATTGAAATTGGGTTAAAAGATTAATTGCAAAAATTGCTTTACTTTTGTTTTGAAATTTGATAAAATGTTAGTGTAAATTAATAGGAGGACATTTTATGACTTTTGAAAAAGTAAGGGATATAATTTGCGAAATTCTTGGGAAGCCTCAAGAAAAGGTGACACTTGAATCTAACATCGTTGAAGATTTAGGCGCAGATTCGCTTGATGCGGTTGAAATGCTTATGGCAATGGAATACGAATTTAGCATCACCCTTCCTGATGAAGTTTGTGCCGAATTGAAAACAGTTAAAGAAATTGTTGATTTTATTGACGCAAATGCGAAAAAACATGCCAAGTAAAAAATAAAAGATTAGGAATAAATGAAAGGATATCCAGGAAATTTGGATATCTTTTTTTAATTTTTCTTGAATAAATTTGTTATATTTTGTCAAAATTGTTCATATTTTGTAATGTAGAAATCTTTTGCTGAAAATGGTTTAACTGAATTAGTTTTTAATTTTTAAGCATAAAAATGGAGTGGAAATATGAACGAAAAAGAAATTGAATATGTTGCAAATTATATTCTTGCAAACAGTTTAACAATTCGTGGCGCAGGAAAAACTTTTGGTGTGCCAAAAAGCACAATTCACTATAATGTGACTAAAAAATTGGTAAAAATAAACTATAATTTATACCTAAAACTTCACGCATATTTGCAAAGAAATTTTGAAGAAAAACATTTGCGCGGCGGGAATGCAACGAAATTAAAATATCAAAAAATGAACAAAAACAATAAAAAATATAAAAAATAGTGAAGAAATATTAAAAAAGTAAAAAATTTAACAAAAAATAACAAAAGACAATAATTTACAACAGTTTTTAAGAACTTATAAAACATACAAAAACATATAAAAACATATAAAAACATATAAAATATATAAAGCACATAAAATATATAAAACATATAAAATTTGATTAAAAATATGTTAAAAATATAAAATTAAATTTTAAATACAAAATTAGATTAAAGCATTAAAAACTAGATTAAATCATAAAAATCGGATCAAAGCATATAAAAATAGAAAAACAGGAAGAAACTTAAAATTTCTTCCTAGTGTTTTTTAGTGACATTGTGGGATTTTTATAAACTGATTTTTGTTCGGTTTTAAGAAAAATCATAATATACACATTATTTTTGCAATTTGAAAAACAATTTTTATTATCTCAATAAGTTTTCTTTTTTTAATGATTATTTTTATATCGTTTCCGCAATAAATTTATTGTTTTAATATTGTTTTAATATTGTTTTAATATTGTTTTAATATTGTTTTAATTGTTGTTTTAGTTGTCGTTTTTGTTGTTGCTTTTAACAGTATTTCCGTCTCTTCCGTTGTTGTTTTTAACAATATTTCCATCACTATTTTTAACGTTGTTTTGTGTGTTATCTACCTTTAAAAACTTGTCAAAAAGGTTATAACTTTCGGGGCTGATAATTGCTCTGAAAGCGCGGTCATAACTGATTTTTATATCTTTTTTGATGCTTTTTAGCAAATTTTTGATATATTCACGCTGAGTCTTGTGATTTGCTGGGCAGCAGTTAAAAAACACAGGCATAGTTTTGCTTTCATTGGTTGTTTCTTGCTCGTTGATTAAAATTAGTGGTCTTATTGTTGTTATATCGAGCTTTGAAAGATAGGTTTTTGGTGCAAAAGTTGAAAGTCGGCCTTCATAAAACAAACTTAAAAAGAATGTTTCAACAAGGTCGTCTTTTGTGTGGCCAAGAGCAACTTTGTTGCAATTAAGTTCTTTTGCCTTTGCGTTCAAAATTCCGCGTCTAAGTTTTGCACATAACGAGCACGGATTTTTTTCTTTTCTTTCAGTGAAGACAATGTCGTATATCTGACTTTTTTCGACAATAAATTCCACGCCAAGGTTATCGCAATATTTTTTCACCTTGCTATAATCGCTTTCGCCGTTAAAAAGGTCAACTGATATGGCAATTAAGTCAAACTTTTGCGGAGAAAATCGTCTGAAATTTGCTAAAAGAGTTAGTAGAACAAGGCTGTCTTTTCCGCCCGAAAGACCAACGGCAATTTTGTCGCCATCGGAAATTAAATGATATGTTTCAATGCATTTTCGCATTTTGCTTAACAATTTTTGTAACATAATTTTATTTTATTATTCTTTTCAAAAAAAGTAAAGTGTTATTAAAATTTTTATCAAAAACAATTAAAAATGTTATAAAAATTATTAAAAAAGATATAAAAATTATTAAAAAAGATATAAAAATTATTAAAAAAGATATAAAAACAATAAAAAAATGATTAAAAAACAACAAAAAATGTTTTAAAAAATTAAAAAAACTTGCAAAAAATAACAAAAAACGATTGTGAAAGGATAAAAATGTTCCAAGGATGAGATGAGCCCCACGGAAGACACTTTAAAACAAAAAAGAGATTAAAAAGCAATAAAAAATTAAAAGGCAACAAAAAGTGATTTAAAAGGCAATAAAAATGGGCGAAAAGATAATAAAAAAAAGATTTAAAAGACCATAAAATTATATTGCAAATAATGTCAAAAGATGTTACAAAAAAGTTAAAAATTGTGTTAAAAGCATTAAAAAACTTGCAAAAATGTTAATAATTATGGCAAAATTTAGTTAAATTTTTTGCAAAATATTAAGATTTTTTGATAAAAAACAATTGAAAAATTAAATAAAATTTGCTTATAAATTGATAAAATATTCTTAATTTTTTGCTTAAATTTTAACAATTTTTTTGTTCAAAATTAGAACTTTTTTGCGTTTTATTTTTAAGGTTTTTCATCCTAAATTGGCAATTTTTATGCTCTATTTTTTTAGAATTTTGTTTAAATTAAGAACTTTTTTTTCGTTTAAAATTTAGAATTTGTCTTTGTTTTGAAATAGAATTTTTTTGATTAAAAATTGGATTTTTTATGAATTTTTTAAGTTAATTTTTTTAATTTTTTTTGTTTAAAATTGATGTTTTTTTTGATGAAAAAACTATTAAATTTTGATTAAAAATTTGTTTGGAATTTTGCGGAAATAATGAAAAATAGTTTGACAAAAAACCCTATTTATATTTATAATATAATTGATTAAAATAAATTATGTCATATTTTTGCTTTTTCTTAGCAAAATATGGATAGGAGACAACAATGAAATTTAAAAGATTTATGACAATTTTAATTCTAAGTTTTTTATCAATCACAGGAGTGTTCTTTGGTTGTAAAAATAAATATGAGGATTTTAGGATAGAGATTAATGGTGACAGCGTTATCACCTTGCGTGAAAGTTCAGTTGCAACCGACGACAAACCAAGTTCTTATGAAGTTGAAATAAAATTGATTAACGCACCAGATGATAGTTGTCGAAATTTGTCGTATTCTTTTTCACGTGTTGATATTGTTGATGTGGTTGAAATAGAATCTTCGCATAGTGATATTAAACGATTTAAAATTACTGCACGAGATAGCATCACAACTTTTAATCCGTCAACTATAATCACTTTCACAAGCATTGCAAGTGGGAAATCTTGCAGCGTGACAGTGAATGTTGAAATTCCAATGGGGTCAATAAAATTCAATTCTGCCTATGATGCCTATTGCGTGACAGGCGGAGAAACCTATTTTATAGACTCTTCAAAAGCGTTCACCTTTTTACCAAAAAACACAACGCAACGAGAACTTGTTTATTCACTAGTTGACGAAACAGGAACTTTGGCAAAAAATTATGGGGTTAAAGTTAGTGAAGCAGGCGGAATTTCAATTGAAAATTATTTTTATAAAGCTAGCGAAACCTCGGGGCAAGTGGCAATTCCTAGCACAATTAGTGTTAAGGCAACAAGCAAGTTTGACGAAACAAAAAGCGAGACATTTAGTGTGAGAGTGCTAAGAGATATTTCTTATGACGATGTTAAAATTGCTTATGGCTATAATATGAGCCAAACCGATATTGAAAACGGTGATTTTACATATTCGTTCACAAAAGCGTCTGATAAAACTGTTAGCGAAAGTTATGAAGGTTCTTTGGATCAACTTTTAACGGAAGGAATTAAACTTGCCTCAAACAAAAGTGAAAGAAAAAGTGTTGATTTTGGGGTTTTCTTGTCGAGTGTGAGCGGGCTTGATTTTAATAAAATGGAAATTGTTGTGGCACGAACAAGTTTGCAAAATTGCATTATTGAAAACAATAATTTGATCAATGACAACACGCAGCTTAGGGCATATAAAATTTTTGCCTCTAACCCCGGAAATGATATTTTTGTTTTGACGATAAAATATAAGGGAATAGACAAATATTCTAAATCGTTTATTATTCCAATTAGCGTGCTAGAATATCCACGAACGCTAACCGTTAATGACAGCATAGAATTAGATTATAACATTTATGACTTTTATGGCAACACATTTAATGGGCAAGAATTTAATGTGCAAATAGAAAAAAGTGGTGCCTATGACAAAACTTTTAAGGTTGAAATTAGTGAAGAAGACTTCAATTTGATTGAAGTTAGATATAAAAACGAGCTATTGGACTATCAAACGTTAACTAACTTTGTGTTTGATAACAAAAGTTCAATTTTTGTTAAGGCAAAACAGGTGAATGAACTTGGAGCAGTTTCACTTTCTTTTGTATCTAGTTCGTTAAATGAATTTTCAACAGTGGAAGAAAGAGAAAGTTTGTCGAAAACTGTCAATCTTTCACTAATCCCCGGAATTAGAAGTGTGAAGTTTGCAAAAACTTTGACCGACGGGAGATATTATCTTCAAAGCGGAAAAAGTTTGAATGTTAACTTTTTGGTGAACGATTTGTCGACATTAGACTTGTTGAATGGGCTTATTGATTTTGAAATTGAAGGTCAAAATTCTCTTGTTGAAATTGAATATGCCGGAAAAGATTATTTCACGGTTAAAAGCAATGGTGAAGTTGGTGAAGTTAAATTCCATTTGATAAGCGAAAACGGCATTGCAACTGAAACAAGAAGAATTGTTATTTATAACGGAAATAGTGTGAGCGGAGAAAGTTTTGAACTTGACCTTGAAAGTGAAAATATTAAAACCGTTCAAAACGGCGATGAGATAAAATATTATCTTGGCGTGAAAAACTCGGCAAACATTAATGTTTTGAACCCACAAAATTCGACAATTTATAATGTTGAAATTTCGTCTAGTGAAGAAGATGCAATTAAAGCAACAATTTTGGATGATGAAAACTTAATGTTTAATCTTTATGCGTATAAAATTGCAATCTCGGGTGAAATTACAATTTCGGTTAGAATTTGGGTTTATAACGACAACGATTTGGTGAATGAGCAATTGTTAAAGGATCCAATTGAATTGAGTTTTAAAATTAGCACCTACACCCCGCTATCAACAGTTGAAATTTTGAGCAAAACAAATGAAGTGATTGATAGTGAGGCTTTGGACTATGATAGTTCACAAGTAAAAAAACTAGATGTTTTGGACGTTTCTAAAATTATTAAACTAACAAAAGATGACAATGATTTTTCGTCTGTGAAAGTGAATTATATTTTCCCATCTCAACTTGAAGGTGTTGATGCTTATGAATTGATTGAAAACGAAAATAGTCCTTTCAAAAACATTAAGTTTAGCCTTGGGAAAAATAAGAACTTTAAGTTTGTTGACGGGAAATATGCTTTTGGGCTTACTGTTCAAATTTTTGATCTAGCCGATAGTGAAACACCTGCCTATGAATTTAGTTTGTCAATTATTGTTAAACAAAAGGTTGACCCTGAAGAAATTAGAATTTTGAACGACCTTGGATATGTTTATATTGAAAATGGTGACACTAGCACACATAAAGTTCTTGCTGAAGTTATTAGCAAAACAAGCGAAGAGGTTACGAATGGTTCGCTAGTTTATGAAGCTGAAAACAATGATAGCATTGAAATTGATGCAATAACTGGTGAAATTAGAGCAAAAGCAGCAGGAATTACGAAAGTTACTGTTAAAGCAAGTGCAAGTAGATATGATAAAAATGGGCAATATTCTGTTGTTAAAGATTTGTTTGTTGTGGTTGCTGATGGAAGTGAAAAATATCCGTTGATTATGGATGAAAACACAATTTTGAGTGCGAATAAATATTACACATTAAATAAAAACATTGAAATTAATAAGTCAATCGATGTGAAAATTGCAGGGTTAAGTGGTCAGTTTGCATACCTAGAATGGACAACGTTAAAAGGTTCGACGGTTGAATATAGCCTTGTGTTTAGTGGCGAAGGTAGTGTGTTTGAGGTTGACGAACTTACAGCGAACTTGAAAGATATCACTATTATTTATAACGCAAATCAACTTGAAGTTAAAGAAAATTTTGGATTGATTTCCGAAATTAACAACGGCGATATTGAAAATGTTAAATTGATTGTTAACACATTGTTTGTTAAAAATTCTTCATCATCAAGTGTTTTGGGCGGAACAATGTTTGCGCAAAATAATTCTAAAATTGCATCCTGCGTTGTTTTGGCACAAAACGGAAAAGGAAAAATTGTTTTGACTGGCTCTGGATTTAATTTTGGTGGGCTTGTTGGTGAAAACAATGGCGAAATTAGTGGAGAATATAACTATATTAGCAAAAAAGATGTGACTTCGGTTAAACTGGATATTCAAGATTTGTCCTTGAATGGTGAAACTATTGTTGCGGGGGCTGTGGCAAAGAATAATGGCGAAATTAGTGGTGTTAAGGCCGAGGTTGCTATTCGAACTTCTGCAAAACTTGTTGGCGGAATTATTGGACAAAACTTGGCAGAAAATAAAACATTTAAGAACTTATATTTCACAGGTAATTTGCTAGCATCGGAAACTAGCACGGTTGGTGGAATTTGTGCAAAAAATGAAAAAGAAAACTCGTTTAGATTAGTTTTTGTTGAATTTATTGGCAATAGTTTAAGCGATGAAAATAATGTTTTTGGAAGTGTTGTTGGTGGGCTTATTGCTGAAACAACAGCAAACGTTAGTGTTAAATATGCTTTTGTTATAAGTTTTTCAACTGCAATGGCAGACTTGAAAGGTGAACTTGTGGCTGGAATTATTGCAAAAGCAAGCGGAGAAACAAACCTTGTGGCTGTTTATTCAGGTGTGAATATAGCAGGAACAAAAACGGGTGCAATTGTGGGCGAAGTTGAAAATATTTCTTTGATTGATGTCTATTCTTATAGTTCTGGCACAAATGGCTTGGTATATTCAATTTCTAATACAATGGAAATTTCGGACGTTTATTCCACAACTTGTGAATATGTTATAAATGAAATTTATGATAACGACAGTGCTTTTGTTCAACAAAAAATTAGCGAGAAAAGTTTGTGCTTAAAAAACAATTGGCAAAATGTTATAAACAACTCAAACTTTAATGATGATAATTATTTTAGATACAATCAAAGCATTAATGGCGGGCTTCCATATTTGGTTTATAACGAAACGGACGGATATAGGAAACTTTTGACCATTGTTGCAAACACAATAGATGCAAAATTTAATGTTAAAAACAATTATAGCAATGGTTTAGAATATGGAATAAGCGAAAATATTATTGTTGTTTCAAGTGATGGCTTGTTAAACAAAGCATTAGTATTCTATGAAAACGGACTAGTGTTTGACATTGATAATTTGTTATCTATCACGTCAACTCCGCAAGATGCTGACCTTGGTCTTGAATTTTATTGTGACAATGAAAATGTTATTAAAATTTTGAATGGCCAAAAGTTGCAAGTGGTGGGTATTGGCGACGCGAAAATAGAAATTAGAGAAAGAAAAAACAGCGAAATTAAATGTTTTGTTTATATTAGTGTTGTTGAAAAAGTCAAATCATTTGTTTTGGGTAAATATTCGCAAGATTTTGTGATTTCAAAAGGAAGCAGTAAGCAATTTGACTTTGAAATTGACAAAAAAGTTGAAAATAATGGAATTGGATTTAATTTTGAAGAAGATGTGTCTGAGAAAATTTTGATTAATAACCAAAATGTTGAAGATATGACACACTATTGCTTTGACGAAAAATTTGCAATTACTGGTTTAACTGACCTTTCAAAAACAAATGTTTGCGTTGCTTTGGCCTATAAGGTTAACTTTGGTGAGCAAGAAATGTTTGTTTTGGATAGGGACTATTCAAAAGTTATTTCATTGAGCGTTGTTAGTGGAGCAACAATGATTTCTTCACACACAAACGCGGTTAATTTGACCGAAAGTGAAACTATCGACTTTGATGTTTATGTTGGGAATGATAATTTAGCTAGTGGCGGATTGTTGTTTGAAAGCATCGACGGCGATGTTGATATAAACGAATATTTTGATTTTAATTACTCTATAAAAGATATTTCAGGGAATATCTCAACTTATAATGTGGAGATTACCTCTAAGCTTGCAAACGTTAGTGAAGACAAAAACTTTGAAATTAAAATTTATCACACCCTAAATAGTGAAATTTATGACGAGGATATGTTCACAACGATTTCTATTAGACTAAAATCTTCAATTTTGAAATCTATTGAACTTAATCATTATTCAAGTAAAATTCAAAGCACAATTGGCAAAAGTAGCGAATTTGAATATGTTTTAAATAACGAGACAATGCCTTCAACCGACATTGTGAAAGGAAATTTTGGCGTTTTGAACATTAATTTATATCCTAGTTTTGCAAATGTAACAGATATTGAAGTTCAAAGCTCAATTGTTAATGGAAATAGAATTTATTTCAATCAACTAGATTATAACGAAAATAATAATCTTGTTATTGTTCCTCACGCTGGAAACACCGCGCAAGGAATTAGTTTGAAAATTAATAAAGACACAATCAGGGCAAACGGCGGGAACTTGTTTGTTTCAACATTGCTTTCGTCAAACATTGCCGAAGACACAGTTTTTGCTATTACAGTTATTTGCTATAATGGGCTAAAAAAATATGAACCTGTTTCAATTAACCTTAAAGCAAAAGCGTTAACTACTATTGTGTTGACAAATGAAGAAAAAAAGAGTTCGAATTACCTTGCAAAAGGAAGTGATATTTCGTTTGATATTAATTGTGTTAATATGACGTCGGATTTTGAAGTGACAAAAGGGAACTTTGAAATTGAAGCGAAAAATAATTATACAAGCGAAGAACTTAAAAAATATGTTAATTGGTCGGTTGAAAACAACAAACTTGTTGTTTCGTGCGATATTTTAACAAAAAGTGGAACAAACTTCACGTTAACTCCAATTTTCAAAACCACAATTGGTGGTGTTGTTGTGGAAAGCAAAGGCACACCGGTGAATGTTTTGGTGGTTGACTATGTTGTTTTGGGAATAAGTGTTGAAAACTTAGAAGACGGAATTTTGATAAATAATCCGGGCGTTTCAACAAAGCTTTTTGCTAAACTTGATGTTAAAATGAGTGATGCTCCAATTTTCGGTGATGAAAAATATGACGAAAAGATGTTGGAATATAACAATCTTTTGTTGAAAATTCGAGCACTAGAAGAAGTTGTTTCTAAAAACAACTATTCGTGGAACTTAATCACAAATTCCTCAAACGGCACAACGAATTATAACAACATCAAAGACAAAACAACATATTCTAATTTTAGTGTTTATGTTGATGAAAATGGATATTATAATGTGCTTGGAAAAAATATTTCCGAAAACAAAATGATTGTTAGGGCAAACATTGCATATGAAAACGGACTTGTTTCGCTAGACAAAAATGCAAATGATGAAGTGAGTTTGGAGTTTGTTATTAACATTAAAACGCAATCTAGCCAAGACAACCCTATTCCTATCACAAGTTATGAAGATTTGGTTGAAAAACTAGCCGACGGCGAAGATTATATTTTGCTTAATGACATCACTCTTCCAGCTGAATTTGCAGGAATAAACACAAAAATTGCAAGTTTTGACGGGAACAATAAAGTTATTAACATGCAAGCAATTGCAGTTGAAAATGCAAGCCAAAAAAGTTTGGGATTGTTTAATGAAATTGCATCAGGAACAGTGATTAAAAATGTTACAATTAACATTTTGCCTTCACTTTACTATACTGACACATATAACTATGGATTAAGTGTTAACGCACAAGAACTAAGTGAACTAAACTTTGGTGTTTTGTGTGGAACGAATAATGGCGTGATAACAAATTGTCACGTTGTTAACAACAACTATCGTCTTGTTAATGGCGAAAATATTTATGAAAATGTTAACATATATGTTAATTCTGGTGAAAACGTGGACCTTAAAGTTGGCGGACTTGTTGGCGAAAACAACGGATATATATCATCGTCTAGTGTGGGAAACATTCATAGTCAGCATCAAGCAAACTCTATAACAATTTCAGCAAAAGCAAAAATTGGTGGACTAGTTTGTGAAAATAGCAATAAAATTGCTTCGTCTTATGCGGCAAATATTGTAATTTATAATAATTCAGTTAGCAAATTGACAGGTGGTTTTGTAGCCGAAAACACAACGGGTGCTAAGATTATCACAAGTTATGTTCAAGGAATAACAGAAAAACCTAGCGAACTTGTTTTGAATGCTTATCCAAGCGAAAATGGAATTTTGGCAAATGGATATGTTGGCGGATTTGCCACAGTTAACGCTGGAAGCATAAAAGATTGTTATAGTTATTTAAAAATCACAACAAACAAACGTTCAGCAGGATTTGTTTATGATAACACTAACGGAACGGTTGAAACTTGTTTGTCACTTTCGTGTTCAAACGAAAACCAAAGTTTCAGGGCCTTTACGGGAAATGACGAAGAAAATATTACGCTTGACAACGGCGGAATAAAATATTGCTACTATCTAACCGACTCAGATATTAACGGCGGAGAAGGTGAGTTTGACGAACGTGCAAACGGAATTTCAGCAATGAGCGATGCAACCTATTTTGAAGGATTTATTTGCGACGGCTCTTCTAGTTCAATTTGGTCGTTTGGTGGAAAAATGCCAAGACTTGTTGATGCAGATAGAGAAATTATATCGGAAAGAAAACTTATTGATGAAACGTTGCTTAATGAAAACGTAAGCGGGAAGTATGAATATATTTATATTAATAATGTATTAGGAAGTATTAATAATCCTATTGTTGCTAGCACGACAAAAGAATTCTTTAATGCCCTAACAAATGAACAAAATTTATATTCCTACTATTATGGTGGAAAAATTGTTAAAACAAAAGTCAACTATAAACACATTAGTTTGGCAAGTGATATTGACTTGTCAAAAATAATTGATATTAGCAGTGAATATAGCACACAAAGTGAAGTTCAGAAATTGCAGGATATAATTTTTGCAGGAAATTTAAACGGAAATGGAATGGAAATTAGCAACATCACCATTACCGCTAAAAATCAAAAAACAAATTATTCTTCGTTTGGACTATTCAAACAAATTGGTGTGGAATTGAATTATTCTGACCAAGGGAAAATTGAAAATTCTAAACTAGATGAAGATATTTGTTCAACCATTAAAAATTTAGATTTCGAAATTGAAGCGATTTCGGCAACAATCACAAAAAGTGTTGGTTCGCTTAGTGGTGAGGTTTTGAATTCTAAACTTTATAACATTAATGTCTATTCAACGAACAGTGTTGTTGTGACAGGTAAAAATATGGTTGGCGCAATTGCAGGAAGAATTAGCGGAAAAAGTTTTGTTAAAGGAGTTTCAAGCAACCTTTCTGTTTTGGCAACGAACGATGAAAAAACTTCGGACGAAACATACAACATTTCTTCAACAAAACGAATTTATAAAAATTCGGGTGATATTTTGCAAGACAGTTTGAATGATAATGTTAGCATTGTTGGCGGATTGTTTGGCGTGGTGGATATTTATGAAACAAAAATTAGCAGTTTTGTTCAAAATAATGACATAAGCGCGAAATCATATTATGTTACTGCTGATATTGACCGAGAAAATGATTATAACGTTGAAAAGGCACATATTCAATTTTCAAAAGTCTATGGAAACCTTTCTGTTTCGGGAAAAATTGTTGGTGGCTTGTTTGGATATGTAACGAGCAAAACAATAGTTTACGATGCGAAATTTGTGCTTAATGAAAGCGGAACGCAAAACCTTATTGCAGAATATGCGGTGGGCGGAATTAGCGGAATTAACGAGGGATATATAACTTATGCAACAGTTGAACTTGAACTTGAAAAGCAACGAGAAGTTGACAAAAAAGAAGATTACGACACAAGCAATTTATTCTCGAACGAGAAAAACACGGCCGATTATGTTGGCGGACTTGTTGGGATTTTAAGAAATGGAATGTTGTCATATTCCTATGCAAAAGTGAACATTGTGGCACCAAATAGCGAGTTTGTTGGCTCTGTTTGCGGAGCATTTAGTGATGCAAGAATAGAATATGTTTATGCAATTTCTTTGCTTGAAGCGCAAAAAGAAGTGAATGTGAATGGACTTGTTACGCAAAACAAAGGTTATGCAAGTGCAATTGCAAATCTTGCAAGTTTTGAAAATCAAAGTGTTATTGACCACGTTGTTTCAATTTTAAGGAATAAAAATATTTCAAATGATTTCTATCTAAGCGGAATTGTTGGATATAATTATGCAAACGATGTGAAGATAGATGGCAGTGAGTTTAGCAAAATAACTTCAAGCGAAAATGGCGAACTTGTAACAAATTATGGAAAAACTTTAGATGGTGAAATTAAAAATTCTTCACTTTTGAAAGACTATATTTTGCAAGCGTCTAACACTTTTGTTGGGTATAATAGCAAAGAAAGTTGGACAAAAACTTATGGATTGGACACTTTTTATAGGTTAACTTATAACAAAAAGGGCGCAATTAGAGAAATTGGAAGCGAAGATGAGCTAAGAAATATGCTTTTAACTGGAACTGCTGTGCTAACGAAAGATATATATTTAACTGACTATTGGGAACCTCTTAGCGAGTTTAGAGGAACACTTAGAAGTGCACAAAAACCAGATGGAACATACTATAAAATTTATAACCTAAACATTCAAGCAAAAGGAAATCAAAACAACGTCGGGTTCTTTATTAGCACTGAAAATGCCACAATTGAAAACATTGATTTCGTTGTGGGTTCAAGATATAAAGACCCTGAAAACGGAAGTGAGCCGACTGAAATTGATAGTGTTAATTGGCCAGATGAAAAAGTGTTGGGAATTAATGTTAAAAACAGTTATATAGACGGCGGATATTTGGGGACAATTTCGGCAAAAAGTGAAGGAACAACATTTAGGAATGTTAATGTGAAATTTGAAAAATCAATTGTCACTAACCTTGCAAAAGCAGGTGCGTTTGTTGGTTTGGCAAAAAATTGCACATTTGAAAAAATAACAATTGATGGTGCAAGATTGCAAGAAACTGAAAAAATAAAGAGTGATGTTTCGATTGGTCTTCTTTGTGCAGAACTTGTTGGAGACGAAAAAAATTATGTTAGAGAAATTAGTTTTAAAAACGAAAATATCCTAAGTTTTGATAACCTAGACAAACGAACGAGCGGAACTCAAACAACATCGGTGAAAATTGGTGGAG
>CAYXET010000007.1:0-14190 GCA_964464025.1 uncultured Christensenella sp.
CAACACCAATTGGTGCTGGCGGAATAAGTGTAATCAGACTTTCGGGAACGGATAGCCTTAACATTGTAAACAAAATTTTGTTAAAGCCCCTAACTTCCCCCGAACCAAGAAAAATGGTGCTAAAAACAATTAAAACTCAAAATTTTTGCGACAAAGCAATGGTCGTGTTTTTTAAAGCACCTTTTTCCTATACTGGCGAAGATATTGTTGAAATTCAATGTCACGGCGGAATTTTTTTAACAAATGAAATTTTAAAGGAATTAATATCTTGTGGGGCGACACTTGCCGAAAATGGCGAATTCACAAAACGAGCCTTTTTGAACGGAAAAATTTCCCTTGATCAATCCGAAGGAGTCATAGACCTAATCAACGCAGAAAGCGAAAGTGCTTTGAAAGCTGGATACAATCTTCTAAACGGCCAGTTATACAAAGAAATCACGCAAAAACAAGACATTTTGACCGATATTTTGGCCGAAATTGAAGTTTCTCTCGACTACCCCGAGCACGACATTGAATATACAACCCTAGACAGTTTCAAAACAAAAATTTCAAGCTTAATTTGCGATGTAATGAAAATTTTAGACACATCAAGCACAGGAATGATTATCAAAAACGGCATAAATGTTGCCTTGGTTGGCGTTCCAAATGTTGGCAAAAGCAGTTTGATGAACAGTTTGCTGGGCTACAAACGAGCAATAGTCACAAATCTTGCTGGCACCACGCGTGACACGCTGGAAGAAAGCTATGTTTTTGGCGGAGTTAAAGTGAATTTAATCGACACCGCCGGCATAAGAGAAAGTGATAATGAAATTGAAAAAATAGGCGTAAATTTAGCAAAAGAAAAGATCTCTTCTTCCGACCTGGTTTTGTTTGTTTTAGACAGCTCTAGGAAAATTAGTGAAGAAGAAAAACAACTATTTTCACAAATTTCAAATACAAAATATATTATTGTTGTTAACAAAATTGATTGTTTAAGTTCAGAATTTAAACTTGAAAATTTATCCGAAAAGTTTAAAAATTTTGATGAAAAATGCACAAATTCACTTAAAAAGAACCTAAATAATTCATACAAAAATATTGTTTTCACAAGCACAACACAAAACAAAAATATTGAAAAATTAAAAGAAAATATATATAATCTTGTTCTTGGCGGAAAAATTATTTCTGGCACCACGATGATAACAAATCTTCGTCATAAGACCAGCCTAGAAAAAGGCTTAAACGCACTTAACGACGCCCTAAAAACCCTTTCTAGCACCGAAAACCTTGAACTTGTGTCAATCGACTTAAATTCGACATATCAGCACTTTGGGGAAATCACCGGAACAACAAGTTCGGAAGATATAATCGACCGAATTTTCAGCAAATTTTGTCTTGGAAAATAACAAATTGCTTGTGCAAAGTGAAAAACAAAAAGTTTTACACGCCAAGTCACAAACCATAGCGTGATAACTAGAAACTAAAAACTAAAAACTAAAAACTAAAAACTAGAAAGAAGGGGAAAAGACAAAAAACAAAACGCCAACGCGGGAAAGAAAAAAAGAAAATAATAAAAAATAGACGAAAAAAATAAAAAATAGACAAAAAAATAAAAAATAGACAAAAAAATAAAAAATAGACGAAAAAATAACTTAATATAAAAAATAACCTAAAAATTAGAAACTATTAAGTAAAAAAATTTTCTTAAAAACTATTAAATAAAAAAATAATTAAAAATAATCTTGATAAATTGCAATTTAATAAAAAATTAATTAAATATAAATTTTTTTAAAATATAATTTAGAATAAAACAATTTAAAAATATAAAGGAAAAAATTATGACAAACAACTATGACGCTATCGTCGTTGGAGCAGGTCATGCTGGCGTTGAAGCCGCACTAAGCCTTGCCCGAACAAACAACAAAACTCTACTTCTCACGCTAAGCCTAGACGCGATAAGTTTTTTGGCTTGCAATCCATCTATTGGTGGAACAAGCAAAGGTCAACTTGTTAGCGAAATTGATGCTCTTGGCGGAGAAATGGGCATAAATGCCGATAAGTCTACCATTCAACTGAGAATGTTAAATCGCGGAAAAGGAGTGGCTGTGCAAAGTTTAAGAGCTCAAACCGACAAAAACTTATATCACACCTATATGAAAGAAACGCTTGAAAACACGCAAAATCTATTCATAAAACAAGCCGAAGCACATGAAATTTTAACCAAAAACAACAAAGTATGCGGAATTAAAACCACGCAAGGAGAAACTTATTTTTGCAAGGCAATTATTGTTTGCACTGGGGTATATTTAAAAAGCAAAATTTTTGTTGGCGAATTCACCGAAAACATTGGTCCGAATGGCTTTAAAGCAAGCAATAACTTCACACAAAGTTTGCTTGACCTTGGGCTAAAAATTCGTCGCTTTAAAACCGGAACACCAATGAGAGTTCACAGCGACACAATTGATTATAGCGTTCTAGAAAAACAAGACGGCGAAGAAAATTTACAATGTTTTTCTTTCCTAAACGAAAACAAAAAACCAAACAATTTGCGTGCTTGCTATCTTGCCTATACCAACGAAAACACACATAACATTATAAAAAATAACCTTGAAAAATTTCCAATGTATTCCGGCGAAATTGTTGGAATAGGCCCAAGATATTGCCCTTCAATTGAAACAAAGATTATGCGTTTTCAAGACAAAGAACGACATCAACTTTTCTTGGAACCAGAGTCACTAAACACAAAAGAAATTTACATTCAAGGATTTTCAACAAGCGCACCAACAACGCTTCAAAACGAAATACTACATAGCCTTAAAGGCTTTGAAAATGCCCATATTATGCGTGATGCTTATGCAATTGAATATGACTGCATCGACAGCTTACAATTATATCCAACACTAGAATATAAGGGCGTCTCTGGGCTATATTTTGCTGGTCAAGTGAACGGAACAAGTGGTTATGAAGAAGCCGCCGCACAAGGATTGATGGCAGGCATAAATGCAAGTTTGAAACTTCGAAATCTGCCTCCACTAATTCTTTCCCGTTCCGACGCCTACATTGGTGTGTTGATTGACGATTTGGTAACAAAAGGGACAAATGAACCCTATCGAATGATGACCAGCAGGGCTGAATATCGTCTTATTCTTCGCCAAGACAACGCCGATTTAAGACTGACCGAATTTGGTCGAACTGTTGGACTTGTTAGTGATGAGCGTTATGAAAAATATCTTCACAAAAAAAATGAAATTGAACGCTTAACTAAGGAATTAAACGGACTAATTAAAAGCGAAATTATTAATTCATATTTAAAAACTGTTGGCGAAAGTGAAGTGAATGGCTCAATTTCCTATTATAATCTTATTAAGCGAAACAATGTAAACTTAGAAGATATTGCAAAACATTTTAACATTTTCCAAGATTTTTCAAGCATTGTTATTAATGAAGTTAACACAATGGTGAAATATGAAGGATATATAAAAAAAGACGAAGAACGAATTGAGAGTTTGAAAAAACAAGAAAATATGCTTCTTCCGCTTGATTTTGACTATAATCAAATTGGCGGACTAAGACTGGAAGCAAGACAAAAACTAAACGAAATTAAACCACAAAACATTGGTCAAGCAAGCAGAATTTCAGGCATCAGCCCAGCAGATATTAATGTTTTAATTGTTTTTCTAAAAACCAACAAAAACAAACAAAATTAAGCAAAAAACGCCAAAAATCAATTTGGTGTTTTTTTAATTTCAAATTTAAAATAGTCTAGCCAAACTTTAACAAATTTCATAAAATTTCTTCAATTAAGCATATTTCACTCATCTATCGAGAAATTTGTCAATAAAAAATCAAATAATTTCCGATAACGGAAAATTTTCAATATTTTGTTATAATAATAAAAATCCACCAGTATATCTGGTGGTTTTCTAATACAAAAAACTCCAAAAATCAATTTGGTGTTTTTGCAAAATTTTTATTTTATATCTTGATATAAACAACAAATTGCTGTGTTAAAAAATGGTTTAAGCCAAAGGGCATAGATTAAAATTGTTGGCACACAAAGCAAAATTTTTGGAATTAATCGAAGAATAACTTTCACATAGGTCATTTTGTGCCCCTTCATTATTTTTGAACTACGTTTTATAGCTTCGAAAATGCCGTAATTTTCATTCTCTATCAAAAGATAGCCCGAACATTGGGTTGATATGTGTTTAATAAAATATGGCACGATTAACAAAGCCAAAAAGAAAATATATATGAAAAACAAACATAGTCCATAGCCAACATTTCTGAAATATCGCACTTTAAAGCCATAGAAAATGTCTTTTGCACTTGGGTTTGTGTTGTTCACCATATTTAGTGTGTTTTTGTTAACACTGATTCTTAATGGACCATAGGTCAACAAACTAACAAGCAAAAGTGCTAGACAAACAGCAAGATTAAGCGTTAAATTAAATTCCAAATTATTAAAATTTTGTATTATTTTAACAACAAAGTAAACGCCAACAAAAAAGCAAACTTTACTTAAAAAATAGATAAAATTGATAAACAAACTGCAACCTTTGTTTCCAAACACGGCTTCTTTTGCTTCTAAAATTAGTTGTTTAGGCGTTTTAAAAAAATTATACATTTTCGTCTCCTTGTTTTTATTATAAAAAAAATATCTTCCTTTGTCAATTTTAAATCAAAAAAAGAAAAATTTTTAGTAAAACAAAAAAAGCATCAACTTTTTTGTTAATGCTTTTTGTTTTAAATATCAATATTTTTCTTTAAAATGCTAAAACTTAAACTCATCTTTTGGTGAACTTCTAAATCCATAGATGCTAGCGACATCTTCTTTTCCGTTAGATTTTTTTTCATTCCCTTTGTTTTTTGTTTCAACAATTTTTTCATCTGACGTGATTAATTCGTGAGTTTCTTCTTCTAGCAATGTCGTGTATGGAATTTCGCCATTTTTCTTTTCGTTGTCGCATCTATTTTCAGAAACAGAAAACGCTTGTGTGTTTTTTGTTTCATTTTCTTTGCTGATAACTTTTCTTCTTGTTTTTCGCCCTTTAAATTTTTTCTTAGAATTTATTCGGTCGTTTAGATAATCCATAAATGTGTGAGTTCCTTCAAGTGCAAGGTTTGCATCGGCACTTTTATCCAACAAAACTGGGTCATCAATTTTTATATTACGGTTAAAGAAAACAACACGACGAATTGATCTTTTCAAACTTCTTAAAGCTCGGTTATATGCTCGTCTTTTGCTTTTAATGTTCTTTGGAACAGTTTCGTGTTCTAAAGAATTCTTTTTAACTTTAAGGTCTTTAACTTTCTTAACAAAAGTTTTTTCATACAGTTTTTGAATTCTGCTAAGTATTCCAACAACAATGAACGCAGCCACGCCCACTGCTAGGGCACCAAGCATAGTTTTCATTAGGAAAATATTGCCTGTTCGTGGCAAGTTGTCAAAGAAGCTTGAAATTTTTGAAAATATTTTTATTAAGATTTCTCCGCTTGCTAAAAACACTTTGCACTCTCCTTTTCAACCTTGCGGTTGAGATTTTAAACATTTTTTCACAAATAAGGTCTTTATTACATTAAATTATATAACTCATCTGCTCATTTGTCAATAGTAAAGTCAAACAAATTATGAAATATATTTTCTAAAACTTATAATTTTTATGCAATTTCACTAATTTGTGGAACATTTATTAATCTTGGATAACATGTCGGTTCAAAAGCCCAATTATTTTGGCTAAAACCATAATTTTCTAATTTTGCAACCATTGGTTCATAACTTTCTCCACTTAATGTTGCTTCTTCTGTTGAAACGCCACCAACGTTTTGCATACGGCTTCCATAGATAACGTCATATTGTCCGCCATCGCCAGAATCGTCATAGAACACTCCTTGAATTCCACTTGTGTGCCCTTGGGTATCTTCCCAAATGATATTGTTTCCAAAGCCTGTGTCACGGTTCGTCCACAACATCCAGTCTTCTTTTCGATAGTCTTGTGTGCAGTCATAACGAATTTGATGCCAATGGTTATATTTTCCGCCCCAATAACCTTTTTCCCATTCGGTGTTAATGCTTGTGTCGAATGTGCAAGTTGAGAATATTTGAGTAAATTCACCATATTCACACGCTTCTGGCAACAAACCAAACAAGATAACTCTCCAATATGAAACATAGTCAGCAAGGTTACAAATTCCTGCTAGGTTTGAAATGTTAAGTTGAGTTCCTGCAATGTGAGCACTAACAAAACAATTGTTTAGTCGTCCATTTGCATAAATTCTGTTAACAAGCCCTGCAACTTCATTTCCGGTTATTAACAATTCATAACGTTTTTCTTTGTCCATTCCTTCATCTTCATCATAATATGTGTAAGTTTCATCTGATGAAGAGCCAATTTGGTTGAAATAAACATATCCATATTGTTCACAAACAAGGCCGGCACAAACATATCCTGTTATTGAACTTCCAATAATTTTGTTGTTTGTTATTTCGCCTGTTTGACTGTTTTTTAGATTTTCGCTGTTAGTTATTGCTGCAATTCCGCCAACTTCGGTTTTGTGGTTATAGATGTTAGTTTCTAAAATGCTATCAAAAACATAGTTTGAAGTTATAAGATAATAGTTTGCTCCACTAATTCCGCCAATGTGGCCACGAGCACTTTCAATGTTTTTCCATAAATCATAGTTATGGTTCGAATCAAAACCTGTTTTTTCAACGTTGTCGTGAACAACTGAATAAATTAACTTACAATTTTGAACAGTCGCAATAACGTTGTTTCGATTTTGCCCGTTAATTCCGCAAATTCCGCCCGCATAACGTTCAGCATTTTCATCGCCTTTAAGTTGAACAGTAACTCCGTCAACCGAACAACTTTCAATTGTTCCATAGTTTCGCCCACAAACACCACCAACGGCATAGGTTGCTAAAATATCATTTCTTGCTTTGTCTTTCTTTGAAACTTCGTCTTCAATTTCTTCAATTGTTACAACACAATTTTTTATAACCCCGTTGTTTTGCGCTGCAACAGCTCCCGCATAAAGTGCTTTTTCGCTTGTTTTTGCATCAACAATTGTCAAATTTTGAACAACTGAGTTTTTTGAAATTTCTCCAAATAATCCTGCATATTTTTCGGTTGTTAGGCCGTCAATTACAACATCGGAAACATTCAATCCAATAATCTTTTTCCCGTTTCCTTCAAAAGTTCCCTTAAACGGATTTTTGCTTGTTCCAATAGGAGTGAAATCTTTTGTTAAAGTTATATCTTTGTCAAGATAAAAATATGTTATTTTTGAAATATCTTTTAATAGTGTGTCTGTTTCACTATATTCTTTGTTAATTGCTCTTCGAACTCTTTCTAGGTCCTCTTCTGAAGAAATTTTGCTAAAATCACTTTTTTTGTCTAGTTCGTCTGGAACATCGGCACCATTTTTGTTTAGCATCGGAAGACCATCTTCTTCGTTAACAAGCCAAACGTTAACAAAATCCCACATAACAAGGTCGGCTTCAGTCACCACTTTTGTTTCGTCAAGTTGGTTTGGCAAGAATGATTTTAATGCTGCCGAGTTAACTTTTTGAATTTTTTCGGTTTCTTGGATAAATTCCATTTTAGAATATACCCCACGACCATTATATATTTTTGATTTGTCGTTTGAAATACTTTCTGTTAATGAATAGTTGATAGTGTTTGTTGAATTCACCGCATAAACACCCATCAAGTTGTTTAAGCTGTCTTTGCTTGCATCCACGCTATATCCAACAAGGTCAGCACGCATAACATCTTCTGTGCCGTCTTCTTGAACAACGTTTCCATAGACGTAGCAATTTTTTATGGTTGAAATTCGCAAAATCTCATCTTTGTTTAGATATATATTAAGCCCAACAAGCCCACCAATGTTGCTTTTGCTTGCTGTTGTTTTAATCATTCCATTTTTGCCAAGGTTAACATAGCTGTTGATAACAATTCCGCCTTCATTTTTCCCGCTAAGGCCACCAACATAGTTTGTTCCTGTAACATTAATGTTCGAATAACATCGGTCAATTCGGCCAACGCTAGAATCTGAATATCTAACAATTCCGCACACACCGCCGGTTGAAACGTAGGCCGTTTCATTTTCGCCAACTTTCGTGTTCACAATTTCTCCACTTGTGATATTGCAACGTGAAATTGTTCCTTCGTTTATCGCGCAAATTGCGCCAACACCTTCATAAGAACCATTAATGTTCACATTTGTTACATTAAGATTTGTTACAACACCAGTTGAACCGATTCTAGAAAACAAGCCAGCCAAACTAATTGAATTGTCTTCAACAATTTTTAGCCCTGAGATTGTAAATCCGTTCCCGTTTAAACTTCCAGTGAACTCACTTCCGTTCAAAATTGGAGTGATTGGGCCAGAAAGGGCAATATCCTTCAAAAGAAGATAATTTGCACTTGAACTGAAAGACTCTGTTCCAATTTTCAAAAGGTCATCTTCACTGTCGATGTAGTATGGAGTTGATTCTCCGCCATCCCCAACATAAACAGTTATATAAACTGTTGAAATACTTCCTTTTTGAGTTTTAACTTCCAAAATTGCCGCGCCACCTTTTTCGGCATAGAAAGCCTTACTTTCCACAACTGGATTATCCATTCCTGGGTCACGCGACAAAACCTCTTCGTTTAAAGAAGTAACTTCAACCGAATTTCCGATTTTTGCATTTTTCAAAACAGCAGAAATTTCAAATGATTCCCCTGCGTTGATATAAACGACTGATTCACAGTCTATTGAAAGTTCTTCGTTATCACGAACAAAATAGTATACCGTTGTTCCGATACTAACTGAAACTATCAACATTAAAACAAAAACTATAAACTTTTTCATAATTTCTCCTATTTAATTTTGAAAAATTATAAAACAAATTTATTGTCTTGTCAATATCTAATTTTATTTTTATATTTAATACTACCTCGAACTCTTTTTATATTTTCCCAAACTTTTTAAATGTTATTCCAAAATTTTATATACCAGTCTAAACTTATTTCGCTCTGCCCTAAATTTTTATATACTATGCCAAATTCTTCTTGCTTTCTTTTTTCGGCTTTTTCTAAATTTTTACATATAATTTCAAATTTTTTTCATTTCTCCAATTTTTTGCATATAATTTTAAATTTTCACGAATTTTTCTAATTTTTTGCTATATAATTCAAAAAAATTTATACCATTTAAAAATTTCGCAGCCAAATCATCATTTTTAACACAAAAAGGTAAAAAAATAAAAAATTTTTAATTTTTAGTTTTTAAATTTAACTTTTATGTTTAATTTTTGTTATAAATTTATGTAAATTAGTTTTGTAAATATTTTATCAATATCTTTTAAAAAGAGTAAAAATTTTCATTTTTTCAACTTCAACACCATTGATTTCTTTTAAAATTTCAATTAATTTTTTGAAAATATTTTTTAACACACTTTGCATTTTTATATTTCTTTCGTTTTCTAAAAAATAGAACAACGTTTGCAAAAAATCTAGCAAACAATTTGACAATTCTTTTTTGTTAAACGAATTAACATTGAATTTTTCATCAAAATATTCATTGTCTAGTTCAAAAAGAGCAAATAATTCGGAATTAATTTTGACAATTTCATCTTTAATTTCTTGCAAAATTGTTAAAACTTGTTTGTTTTGCGATTTTCTTATTAATCCGTCCAAAAAAAGTTGTGATTTTTTTAAATTATAAAAAAGTTCAGTCAATTTTTGTTGATGTTCTTCACTAACGTTGCTAATTTTAACTATATCTAGTTTTTTGTTATATTCATTCAACACAGACAAAATTTTTTCTTCTTCAATCAATTTAAAATCATTATATTTCTTTTCCATTTAACAATTTATATTCAAAAAAAGAAGTTTTTAGTTACAAAAAATATATAAAATTTATTTAAAAGTATGAATTTTATATGCTTTTTACTCATTATAATACTTCTTTTAATAAAACATCATATTAATTTTTCTTGTTTTAATAAAACATCATATTAATTTTTCTTAGATACAAAATATTATCATTTGTCCCTAAAATTTTTGAAAAAAATTTAACTTTATTTTTTATTTACGTGTAAACTGAAATATATTTTTTATCCTCTTCAATTAAAAAGTCTTTCAAATAGCTATATCTTTTTGCTTGATAGTTATTATTCACCATTCTTTTAAGGTTCGTTCTATCCCCGCACAAAACAACCATTTTTTTTGCACGCGTCACAGCGGTGTAGAGAAGATTTCGAGTTAAAATCATACTTGGCCCTGATATAATTGGAATCACAACCACATCAAACTCGCTCCCCTGACTTTTGTGAATTGTTATTGCATAACTTAGTGTTAGTTGAAAAAGATTTTGGCGTTCATATATTGCTCTTCTTCCGTCTTCAAACAAAATTGTAACTTCGCCGTCTCTTAGGTTGATTGCTTCAATTTTGCCCATATCTCCATTAAACACACCTTGGCCGTCTTCGGTGAAATATTCACTAACTTCACGCGTCCAAGTTTGCTCATAGTTATTGCTTGTTTGCATCACCTTGTCACCCAAACGATATATTGTGCTTTCGGTTATAATTTCGGGTTTTAAAACATCTTTGGGGTTCAAAACTTCTTGCAATTTTTTGTTTAAAAAATCAATTCCGCAAACAGCATTTTTCATTGGTGCAAGCACTTGAATTTTTGTTGGGTCAATGTCCAAAAATGTTGGCAACCTTTTTGTTACCAAATCTAAAATTGTGCCTGAAATTTCATAGTTATCTGTTCGATTTTCAAAAAAGAAATCTCTGCTGGAATTGTCAATTTGTGGCATTTGCCCCATATTTATTGCGTGAGCATTTGAAATTATCAAACTTTTTGCATCTTGCCTATAAATTTCAGTTAACATTGTTTTTGGAACAACCCCGCTGTTTATTATATCTCCAAGCACATTACCCGGCCCCACGCTAGGAAGTTGGTCTTTATCACCAACCAAAATAACTTGACAACCCTTTTTAACGGCTTTTAGGAGATAATAGAAAATTGATACATCTACCATTGAAACTTCGTCGATGATTATACAATCGGAATTAATTGGATTTTGCTCGTTTCGGTTAAAAATGTTCACGTCGTCGTCTTTAAAGTTAAGTTCTAGTGCCCTATGAATTGTGCTAGCATTTTCATTTGTGCTTTCGCTAAGTCTTTTGCTTGCTCTGCCAGTTGGTGCAAGAAGAGAAAATTTTTTCCTTTGCAATTTCAAAAGATAAATTAACCCTTTAACAATTGTTGTTTTCCCCGTTCCCGGTCCACCTGTGATGATTGAAAACCCCGAATTTATACTTTCCTTTATTGCAAGAATTTGATTTTCGTGAAGTTTAATTTTGTTTAGTTTCTCAAACTCTCTAATTTCTTCATCACAATCCATTTTTGGATAGGTGTAGCAATTTTTTAGTGCAACAATTTTTTTTGCGATGCTTTTTTCCATTCTAAAAAATTTTGATAGCATAATTGAAACTTCTTCTTCGTTTTCTATCAAAACTATTGCGTTTTCTATGCTTAAATTAATCAAAAGTTCTTCAAGTTTGTTTTTAATTTTCGCTAACGAAAGTTGCAAAAGAGCGCTAACGTGAGAAAATAATTCCTTTTTGGGAATATATGTGCTGCCACTTTTCTCGCCATTTTCTTTTAATTCAAACAAAATCCCCGCTCGAAGTCTGAAATCGCTATTTTCGCTAATTCCGACCTTTTTTGCAATTTTATCTGCCGTTATAAACCCAATTCCGTCGACATCTTCAATTAGTTTATATGGATTTTCAGTGACAATCTTTTCAGTTTTTTCGCCATAGATATTAAAAATTTTAAGTGCCATATTAATTGAAATTTCGTAACTTTGAAGAAGCATAATTGCATCTTGCATTGTTTTTAGTTTTTCATAGGCATCGTGAATCTGCACCGCTTTTGCAGGGCTTACACCCTTAACAATTGTTAGCATTTGTGGGTTAAATTGAATAACGTCAAGCGTGTCGGCTTTAAACCTGCTCACAATTTTTAACGCCGTTTGCGGCCCCACACCCTTGATAAGCCCGCTTCCAAGATATTTAACAAGCCCGTCAAGCGAAGTTGGTGCATCTATTTTGCACGAAATAACCTTGAATTGTTGCCCATATTTTTTGTCTTTAATTATCTCGCCTTCCATTGCAACATTTTGGCCAGCACTAACAATTGGAAATTTTCCAACACAAGTTAACATTTCGCCCAAAACATCACACAAAACAACGGTGTATCCAGTGACATCGTTTCGATATATAATTTCTTCAATCTCGGTGTTTAATTTCATAACAAAATGATAACAAATTGATTTTAAAATGTCAAATTAAATAGCAATTAATAATTTTAACTTTAAATTTTGCAATTTTCCCTAGTTTTCCTTTAATTTTTCAGTTTTTTTTGATAAAATAAAATTATGGCAAACAAAATTGAAGACATTTTAATCACCGACCTAGACATTTTCGCACGAGGAATTGCCCACAAAAATGGCAGAACTTTTTTCATCGAAAACGCACTGCCAGACGAAATCTGCAAAGCGGCAATAACAAAGGAAAACAAGAATTTTTCTCAGGGCTATTCAACCCAAATTCAAAATCAAAGCAAAAATCGAGTCAATCCACTTTGCCCACACTTTAACATCTGTGGCGGCTGCGACACCCAGCACATTTGCTATAATCAAACCCTAGAATTTAAGAAAGAGCAAATTAGGCGAGCATTCAAAAAAATCTCAAACGAAGATATTCCTTTAAATTTTGAAATCGTTCCAAGCGAAAAAGAATATTTCTATCGAAACAAAATCTCTTTGGCAATTGGAAGAATTGATAACAAAAACACACTTTGTATGTATCAAAAAAATAGCCATAAACTTGTGAAAATTGATAGTTGTGTGATTTGTGATGAAAAATTTAAAATTTTGATTGATATTTTTAATCAATTCCTAGAAAAAACTAGTTTTTACGCATACAACAAACAATCTAAAACAGGGGAATTGAAAAATCTTGTAGCACGAATTATTGACAACAAAATTTTGGTTACTATTTGTGTTAAAAAAAGAATAAAACTAGATGTTAAAGAACTTTTTGAAGAACTTTCAAAACATTTTAATAATGTTGGGATTAATGAAAACATAAACAAAAACGACAACGAAATTTTGTCGAATAATTTTGTTCACCTTGCCGGAATAAAAGAAATTAAATTTGAAGATATGAAAATTACAAATTCAATCACTAACGCAAGTTTTTTGCAAGTTAATAATGATATTTCACAAAAACTTTATAACTATGTTTTAAACAATGTTTCAAATATTGTTGTAAACGCATATAGTGGTGCCGGACTTTTAACTTGTTTGATTGCGCAAAAGTTGAATGAAAATTTGCAAAATTCAGCAAAAAAATATGTTTTTGGTATCGAAATCAACAAAGAAGCTTCCTTTTTGGCAGATAAATTAAAGGAAAAATATGGCCTAGAAAATGTTAAAAACATTCAAGGTGATGCAAACGATGTTTTGAAAAACCTAAATTTGAAAAACTTCACCTTAATTGTTGACCCGCCACGCTTTGGACTAGATGATAAGATGATAGAAACAATTTGCAGTGCAAAACCGCAAAAAATAGTTTATGTTTCGTGCGGAAAAATTTCACTTTGCAAAAACTATAATCAATTAAAATCATTATATGAAATTGCGGAAATTAAAGCTTTTGATATGTTCCCTCAAACTGTGAATTGTGAAACAGTTTTAATTTTGAAATTAAAAAAATAAAAAGTTTTCAAAAATTTTCTAACAATCAATTGACAATTGCAATATTTTTTGATAATATTTAAAGGTATGGCATAAAATAAAGTGAAATTGAGGCATTGTTTTCAATTTCAACAAAAAAACTTATGCTGTTGGAGAAGTACCCAAGTGGTTAAGGGGACCCCCTGCTAAGGGGTTAGGTCTGTAACAGGGCGCATGGGTCCGAATCCCATCTTCTCCGCCAAACCACAATATATCGTTGTATTAAATTGAGTAACATACAATATATTGGGCCGATTAAAGATTTCCATAGCGGAAATCTTTTTTTTTATATAAATTGTGAGTAGTGTAATGAGTAGCATAACTATAGATAGTCTAGCGAAATTAGAATACAAAAAAGGCTTTGCGTTTTTTCAAAGCCTTTTATAATTTTTTATTGTATTTTTT
>CAYXET010000008.1:0-1108 GCA_964464025.1 uncultured Christensenella sp.
CCATTAAAAACAAAAAACGCAATGCGATGCAAATTAGCTTACATTAAGCCTTTAAAAAAAGCGAGCAATACTAGGCTCGCTAAGTTGTCAAAGATAAGAACGTAGCACGTTCTACGTAGCTATTTTGAGCAGTTCGACATAAACTAATAATGACGCTTTTTTATTTTTAATAACGGAAATTGGTTTTTTCACGGACATTTCTTGCCTTCCATAAAATAACTATAACATAAACTAGAAATGGTAATATTGTGACAAACATAAATATTATCAAAACAGAAAGGTTTGAATTCTTTTCATTCTCTTTTTCTGTGTCTACAACTTCTTTAATATAGAAAGAAAATGTTTTCTCCACTTCACCAACTACGATTTTGATTTGATAAAGTCCTTTGTTATAAATAGTGTATTTTAACCTTTCAGTGACTTTATGATATTCTCCACTATCCAATGTTTCGGTTGTTTTTTCACTATCATCAAAAGTGTATAGAGTTGAAATGTTATTTCCAACATATTTTTCAATTGATATAACGCTATTTTCTTCTCTATTTCCATTTATATAACTAATTTCGCAAACAATTTCAAACTCCTTCCCCTTTGAAAATGTGTTTTCTTCTTCATAAACATTATCTAAGCTTATAACAATTTGCTCAGGCGTTAATTTGATATAACCAACGTTTACTGCCCTTTGGAAAGTTCCAGTCCATTGGATGTTCTCAAAGCCACTTGCCCACGTGCTAACGCTTGAATCATTTTTGAATGTTACTGTATATTTAACAATATAATCTGCTTCAACAGACGTGTCTACATCGCCAGAAATTTGAATATTGAACTCTTTTTTGTTAAATTCGCCAAAATCTATGCCGGCGTCTTCATAAGCTTCGTTTTGGCCAACAAGAACGATTTCTTCACCATTAAGTTTTATTGAAGAAAAATCTATGATGATTGTTCTTTTAACTGAACTTTCGTTTCCGGACGTATCTGTTATGGTGTAGGTTATCTCGAAAACATTCCCACCAGAAACACGTTGCGGTTTTGAAATTGTCAAAATCAATTTGCTTTTCGCGTCATAATTATCGCTATATTCAACACCACTTTCGTTGTATGGATTGTT
>CAYXET010000008.1:1118-13267 GCA_964464025.1 uncultured Christensenella sp.
TTTGGCGAAATAACCACATTAGCGCTTCCAACTAGGGTTATTGTTGGTGCAATTTTGTCTGTAACCTTAACTGTTCTGACCAATTCTTTTGTTTTTCCACTTGCTATGTGAGTTAGTTTGTAAATGTAGGTGTAGGTTCCAAGTTTATTACTCATAACATTGTTTTCTTTTTCAACATCAAAATCACTTGCCTTGAAACTGCCATAATTTATGCCCGCATCAACATAGATTGTGTTAACATTGTGTTCAACTGTTGCGTTGCCTGCAAGGCAAACATCGTCTAGGCTTACACTTTTTTCTAAAACTCCGCCGCTAATACTGAAAGTTATTTGCCCATTCCCTTCGTTTTCAATTTCAATAACAAGCCCAGAATTTTTGAAACTAACTTGACTTCTTGTGATTATTTCTTGATCTGCGCCGAGATATCTTTGAAAACTTATAATATTCCCTTTTGTTGCTGTTTTGTCTCCAAAGGTTTTCACGTTCTCATTCAACAAGTTTGAATTCAACATACACACGTTATAAGGATAGCCAAAATAGTTGCCCGCGTTAAGTTTTTGATAACTATTGGTCATGTTTTCATCAACACGATAAATCAAAAGTCCATTTTGTCCTCCAAAATCTGCTTCGACACCATTTCTAAAACTTCCACCCGATGTTCGATATTCAAAATATATTTTTTGATTTGGATAATTTGGGTCTGAATAGTAATAGGTGATAACATCATTTGTTTTTGTGTTGTTTGTGTTGATTTCGTTATAATTTGTTGGTTTTAGCGTGTAGGTGCCTTCTTTTGTTAACTGCTGAACGCACTGGTCGGTGCTGTCGATAAAGCCAAGCGTTTCACGGTGATAGGTTAAAAGATACACCGGCCTATCACCCGGATTAGAACACATAAGGTCATACATCTTTATTGTTTCATCATTACTATTTAAATAGTCTTCATTATAAACATAAAGGTCAGGAAGCCCAAGAGTGTGCCCAAACTCGTGCGCAAAAACATAGTTGCTAGCAAGTTCATTGTCATTTGAATCTTTAACAATTTTTGTTGAACTAAACAATTGATTTTGCGTGATAAAAATATATTGATTTACCATTTTAGAGTTCAATTTAGTTTTTTCTAGCATCAAATATTGCATACTGGTCGCGCTTTCATCTCTAACACCGTGATTTTCAAATTTTTCAAGCCATTGTCGTGCGGTAAGATTTTCTAAACCAAATTCGCTAGTTGCATTAGACGCCCAAAGAAGGTCGTTCCATTCAACACTGGTTACCTGTGGGAAAATAATAGTCATTCCGTCAACATAGCCATCATTATTATTGTCCAAATTAATACCAGTTGTGTCTAATTGCTCTATAATATAATTAACCAATCCTCTCCCTCGCAAGGTAGCTTCCCAATGGATGTATTGTGCAACATTTTTTGATGGATTGTTGTTTTTGTAATTTTTATACGCACAAATGCAGCCTATGCCGTCGGAAGTGTCGCGGTCGTGCTTGTCATATGTATCCGTGTGGTTTTTATTTGTGCAATCATAACACGAAAATTGATAAGTTGTTTTGCTGGTGTCAAAATAATCACTCGAGCCTTGGCTTGGCTTTTCGGATGTTGTGTAGGTGCAAATTTCATAGTCTAAATATCCACTTGTGTTTGTTGACGAATAGGGCATTAATTGTTCCATTGTGTAGGGGATTTCATAGGAAAGCCGACTTGCACTGTTTTTCAAATATATCTTTGAATTTATATTCAATGTGTTAAAACTCATTGCTTTGTAGTAGCTTTTCATTGACGTTGGACTGTTGTTTAGTGCGTTATCAACAAGTTCATATATAGTTGCGTTATAGCCTGATGGTGTGGAGTTTACCCACGTGTTGTCGCCACCTTTAAAGTTTACAAAAACAACATTGTTTGTGACTTCACCTGTGTATAGAGTTGTTTCTGCTTGTGAAGAAAAATTTCTTTCACCAAAAAATACGTAAGCAAAATTTATTGAACAAAACAAAAAAACAAACATAAACAACCAAAGCAGTTTTGTTTTTTGTTGAAATCTATGTATTTTCATTCTACCATTTTGTTTCATAATCTTTTGTAATCCTTCTCCGTTAAGGCTATAATTTTAACAACATATTATATAAAAAAATATAATTTATCTAATATAAAAAATTATATATAAAATTTTTTGCTTTGTCAAACAATAATTAATAAAAAAAGAGATGAAATTCATCTCCCTTAAACTTTTATTAAACATTTAGAATATTAGATGTTTAGTAGTCTTAAAATTCGCCCACTCGTAATCATAAGAATCATGTCAACAATCCAAAGAACTATTCCACCACCAATCAATCTGATTAAGCCGGCAACAATTTTTCCTTCTGTTAATCGAGTGATTGAACCCAAAAGCCAAGCAGTTACAGGAATAATTGCAAGGATAATGCTAATTAATCTTCCCAATCCAAAATAATCTTTACGTGATTTTGCCTTTGCCATAATAAATTCCTCCTAATTTAGTATATTATAATTTTATCACCTTTATGATGAAATTTAAAGCGTTTTCTGACAATTTTTTAGATTTTTTCAACATTGATGTAAACAAAACACGAAATGTTTTTATATAATTTTATTTCAATCTTATATTTTCCTAGTGATTTTATGTTTTCTTTTAACACAACTTGACGTTTTTCAATTGTTTTATTAAATTCCTCACAAATTTTGTCGGAAATTTCTTTTGTTGTTATCCCGCCAAAAAGTTTACCGTTTTCGCCAACTTTCACTTTCATTGTGAACTCCTTGCCGTTTAATTCGTTTTTAATCTCCGAAAATTCTTTCACCCTTTCTTGCTCGTGAAAAGCGTCGGCTGATTTTTTTTGTGCGTTCACATTAAGGTTCACACTATCTGCAATAACGGCCTTTTTGTTTTTTAGTAAAAAGTTTTTTGCATAGCCGTCACTAACTTCCTTAACATCTCCTTTTTTGCCCGTTCCTTTAACATCTTCTAATAAAATTACTTTCATAATATCTCCTTAATTATATTTTAGAAAAAAATTAATAAAAAGTCAATTTTTTGATTAAATTATTTTTCTTTGAAAATAATATTGTTAAGGAGAAAATATTATGGATGTTAAATGTAAAAAATGCGAATGTAAATTTAATAAGTGCTGTTGTTGCACTGCTAAACAAATTAAGGTTGGAAAAAAAGTTGATTGCGAAACCTATTGTTATCAAGAAAAGAAAAATGATGAACTTAGAAATTTAACAAATCGAAATCTTTTTGAAATTGGCGGCGAACAAAATCCGCACGAAGCGAATAAAAACGTTAAAATTTTTTGCGATGCAAAATGTCTTTTTAATTGCGACGGAATGTGTTACGCAAACGGAATAACAGTTTTAGAAAGCAAAGGCGACGGAAAAACTCCATGCTGTGCCACACAAATCACAAAATAGATATCTCTTTAACTCTTTTAATTTATAGCCCAGAAAACTTTTATCCCTATTTTTTGGAACTTAATTCAAAACTTTTGACAAAAACTAAACAAAAATTGACGATTTTTAAAAAATTAGCAACTTAATTAGCCTTCTAACACAATTTTACATTGTTTTTGTGAAAATAAATAAAATATTTTTGATTTCTTATTAAATCCAAATAGTTTTAATTATATAACACAACAAAATAACATTAAAAAAGCAAGTGAAAATTTAATTCACTTGCAATTTTTTATAGCAAAATGCAAATTATTCCGCCCTTTCCTTCATTCACTATTCGCGTTAAAGTTTTTCTTAATTTGCGTTGTGCATCTTGTGGCATAAGAGTGATTTTTGAATTTACTCCATCATTAATTAAACTTTGCAAACTTTTTCCAAAAATGTTCGTATCCCAAATTCCGTTTGGATTGTTTTCCTTCTCTTCTTTTAGGAACTTGATTAAAACTTCACTTTGATTTTGAGAGCAAACAATTGGGCTAACTTCGGTGTCGACATCAACACGCATAATGAACAAGCTTGGTGCTTGTGCCCTGATTTTCACGCCATATTTCCCGCCTTGCTTTGTTAAAACAGGTTCGTCTATAACAATTTCATCTTGCTTTGGATAAACAACGCCATAGCCCGTTTCGTTAACGCTTTCAAGTGCACTTCTAACCTTATCGAATTCATTTTTGGCATAGGTTAATTCCTTGATGTAACTAATCAAAGCAAAGTCATCCGAAAGTTCAACGCCACATTGTTTAGATAAAACTTTATAAAACAATTCTGGTTTAGGCTCGATAGTGAGATTTATAGTCCCGTCGTCAAGTTTAACTTTTGCATCGGTCAATTTTTCAAAATTTTCACTTGCTTCAAAAAGCGTTCTAGTTAACTTGAAATCTCCAATTTTGTTGTCGACTTCAACAATATCTTTAATTTCGCCAATAACTTCTTTTATTAATTCATCTTCAAAATCTAGGGCTTCCATCCACTTTGGAAGTTTCACGTTAATGCTTTCAATTGGAAATTGTTTTAAAACTTCATCCAAAATTTCACCAAGTTTGTTTTCTTCAAGGTTAGCGCAATCAACTGGAATAACTGGTGCGGAATATTTTTCTTTCAAACTTTCAGCCAATTTTTTCACTTCGTCTGCTTGAGAATTTGTTGTGTTTAGCACAATAACAAAAGGCTTGTTTGCTTTTTTTAGTTCCAAAACAACTTCTTCTTCGGCTTTAACATAGTTTTCACGCGGGATAGGTGAAAATGAACCGTCACAAGTGACCATTAAGGCAATTGTTGAGTGGTCGGTGATAACCTTTTTTGTTCCAATCTCAGCCGCTTCGGAAAACGGAATCTCCTCGTCGGTCCACGGAGTTTTCACCATTCGCAGAATATCCTCGTCGGCATCACCTTTTGCACCATCTATCATATATCCAACGCAATCAACAAGCCGAACTTTCATTTCAACGTCATTTATGTTAATTTTCACCGCTTCCGACGGAATAAACTTGGGCTGTGTGGTCATAATCATCTTTCCGTTTGCACTTTGCGGAAGTTCCAACACACTTCGCTCCTTGTCATATTTATTTTCTATATTAGGCAATACAAACTTGTTTATAAAATTTGTTATAAATGTGCTTTTACCCGTTCTAACAGGTCCAACGACACCCAAATATATATCACCATTTGACCGCTTAGAAATATCTTTATAAATGTTTTCGCTTATCATATTTCCTCCATTATGTTAAAAATATATGACGGAAGAAAGCCTAATATAACCAAAATTAAATTTTTTTTGCAAAAGAATAAAGTTTTCCATAATATAAATTATAAAAAGAAAAATCTTTTTCTGCCTTCAACTGAATTAAAAATGTTTTTAATGTTTCCAAGGCAAACCTTTCCCCTTGTTCAAAAAAATTTTCATATAACCTTGGTGCATAAAAATATTGCGCTTCCAAAGGATAGAAAAAAAATAAGTCTATCTTTTCAACTTTTTCTTTTTCGGTGCCACTAAAACCAATTTCATAGTTTTCGTTAACATAAAAAACTAAACTTTTAATTTCGTGCGGAATTGGGTCATCTTCAATCAGCCCCCTAATCCAAAACATAAATTCTTTTTCCATCACACGCCAAGCCCCACCAAAGTGATATTTAAAATTGTTAAAATTAATTCAAAAAACAAAAAAATTAAACTAACATTAAAAAAGGTGAATTTTAAATTTGTAACCAAACTTATTGCAATAATTTGCTTTGAAAGATCATAATCCAATCCGTCGGGTTGATAGTCTTTTGGCAAGTTATAATAGCGAATAATTTCTTTTATATATTTGTCGTAACTAAAATTTATAATATGTTTATAATAAATTAAGTTTAATTCGTTATCCTTAAAACTATAATTTTTTTCATACTTGATTTTTCGTGAAAAAAGTGCCATAAAATTAAAAAATAAACTAATTATTGCAAAAATAATTATTAAACACGTTAAAAATTTTATCACAATTGAATTATTCACAAGATAGGAACTTATAAAAACAACAAGGGCACTGTTAAGGGCAATTAAAATGCTATGCTTGCTTTCGGCAAACTTAACGTTTTCGCTAAGAACGGAATAGATATATTTTAAAATTTGCTTCATAAAAAAATTATTGACAACATTTTTTTATTTTTTCAAAAAATTGGAAATTAAAATTTTCTGCACTCACTAACATTTTGATTAAGTGGGTTTTCAACAAACATTTTGATTAGTTCGTCTTCGCATATTGTTGAAAGAATTTTCCCGCTCTTCGACACAATGTTAACAACGTTATATTTAAACTTGTTTAGTTTTCGAAGCACGCTATAAAGCGTGGTATTTTCGCCAATGCTAAGAACATTTGTTTCCATTCCTTGTTTTAGTTTCTTTGTTTTGTTTAGAAAACTAAAATTTGCAAGATAATAGGACGATTTATCTTCAAAAAAAAGCCCTGAGATTAGAAAAATTGACGTTAATCCAAGTGTGAAATTAATTGAATAGAAAGCCGATAGAATGAAGAGAAAAAACAAAAAAATTGAAAAAATCATTCCAACAATTTTTGTTATTTTATAACTTCTTTGATTTGAAAACTTTGTTTTAAGCAAAGCATATAAAACTCGCCCGCCGTCCAGGGGATAGACTGGGAAAAAATTAAACAAAAATGTGATTAGATTTGCAAAATAAAAGTTTTCCAAAATTGAATAAGTCACGGGCAAAAGCCAAAAAAAACTTAGACACGTTAAAAGCAAAATAAGGTTCACAGCAGGGCCTGCAACGCTAACTAAAACTTCGTGGCGAACACTATAAAACACATTTTCTTTCCCGCTTAAACTTGCGCCAAAAGGCAAAAACGTGATTTTGTTTAGTCGATATCCTAACAGCCTTGCAACAAAACTATGCCCTAATTCGTGCAAAAAAACACATAAAACATAGCTAAAAAGACTTAAAAAATTGTTCGAAAACAATAAAATTATGATAAAAATCCAAAAAAGTGGATGGAATTTTATTTTCAATTTGTCCATTTAATCTCACCATTTTCAACCGAAAAATTTTCAATAATTTCGCCGTTAGTAAAAATTTTAAACACAAAATTTTCTCTTTCGCTAGAAACACCCAAAACACTTTCATGGGTTAGTGTGAAATTTTCGCCAACACCAATAACAGAAAGGTTTTCATAACGTGTGGTTATCTCGGCCGTGTGTCTGATTTCAACAAACTTTAATCCGTTTTCTTGCATACCAATCTTAACAACAATTCCCGCTCCTGCCGATTTTACCATAAAATTAGTTTTGGTCTTAAATGTCAACACCCCGCCATTTTTTTCATATTTTTCTTGACTTGGAAGAAAAAGTTTGTCTATTTTTTGCGGTAGTTTAATAATATTTTTACTTGCAACAAAAAAGATATCCGAATCATTTTGGCTTAGTTCTTCACGATTAAAACTGTTAAAGATTTTATAATTCACGCTCTTAATTACATCTTTATAATTCGAAAAACTAAAATATAGCCCAAGATGTGCTGAAATTATTAAAATTATAGCAAAAATTGCTAAAATCTGCCTTTTTTTGACACATAAAAAAATATTTTTCATTTGCTCTATTATATTTCCCCGCCACAAAAATTATGCCACTAGCCAAAACTAAAATTTTTAACAATTAATGATTTGTTTAAAATTGATTAATAATTAGCAAAAGAATTAATTAATATTAGCAAAATTTTTTGAGGCTATCAAAATTTTTCAAGTTTTTCGCTGCCCTCCAATTACGCTAAAATATCTAGCAACAAATTAATTAGTTTTTATTTATTTTAATTTTAAATAGATAAAATTTTTAAAAAGTTTTGAAAACTTTTATGGAATTTAACTTCACTTTAAAAACAACTTCATAAGACGCGTCGTCTAAAATTACAATATCAAAATCGCACGAGTTTTTGTCAATCTCGCCATAGGACGACAAGATTGACAATATATCACTTTTAATCACGCTACGAATTTTTTCAGGATTAAAGTGTTTTTCAAGTTGAAGTGCTTTATTTAGCCGCTGCTCAATATCATTCATTTTTCACTCCTATAATTTTTTCCTTAAATTTCGCTTAATGTTTCCAAAAAGGCCTCGATATTTTTTCATATAGTCGAAAATATAGTTTGTTCCGTTGTGCAGATTCGTTCCTAACAAATCGATGCAAGGAAGATTTTTTGCGTTGAAATTCCCCGCAATTTGCGAACCCAACTCGTCATCGTCACTCACCACGCCCAAAAGTTCGGTTTTCAAAAGTTTTGAAATTTTTAAGGCGTCAACCATTTCGCCATTCAAAACAAGGTCGCCACGAATTCTGTTTACAATCAGTTTTGTGGAAATTAGATTGTAACTTTTAAGCACCGAAATCACTTTGTCGGCGTCCCTTATGGCCGAAATATGTGGCGTGGTCACAACAATTGCTTCATCGGCGCAAAATACTGCCCTATGAAAGCCAATATCAATTCCTGCGGGGCAATCAATCAAAACATAGTCGAATGTCACCGCAAGGCTGTCTATAATAAGTTTTATGGCGTGAGCGTGCACACTTTGACTAGAAAAAAGATGGCTGCTTGGCAAAATGTATAGGTTTGGATAGCGAAAATCTTGCACCAGTGCCTGACGCAACCTGCACTTGTTTTCAATGCAATCGACAATATCGAACATTATTTTGTTTTCAATTCCCATCACAACGTCAAGGTTATTTAATCCAATGTCCAGATCAACCATCACCACACGTTGCCCACTAGCGGCAAGTTTCACACCCAAATTTGCACAAATTGTTGTTTTCCCAACGCCACCTTTTCCACTTGTGAACACAATTTTTCTTGCCATAAAGCCCTCCTAAAAACAATTATAGGGCTTTTAAAAATTAAGTCCATTATTTTTAGAAAATAATTTTTATATACGACATTTTTCCCAAAAGTTAGTGCAAAATTTCAAAAAAGAATAGAACAATTAAAATTTAAACAACAAAAAAGACAGTGCCTTGTTTTCACTGTCAATTTTTTTTCTTCTAATTTTTAAGGTCTATGCTTAGCCTTTTATTTTTAAATAAATAATTCTTCATAACCCAGCCAAGTTTCAATAATTTCTCTCTATAATGTTATCCAGCAAGCCGGAGCAATGCCATAGCTCGTGCTAGTTACGCCAGAATTGCTTTTCAATTGTCCATACTCATTGACAGTATGAACATATGGATAATTCCCCGAATAAGGAGAACGCGTCCAGTAAATCCCATTTTCGTAGCCCGTTGCTGTTCCCACATAAGCATTATTTGCCTTTGCATAATCGGTTGATTTTTTCCATCTTTTAGAATTTGAAGTGAAACCATAGTCTTCAACACCATTAAGCAGTTCCTTATAACTTAATAAGAAAATTTTATCGCTGGTATCCGAGCATTCATATCCCAAGGTTTTGTAAGTATCAAACGATGCTTTTGAGTTATCAATAGTTTTTTGCAAAATTTTTCCTTGCTCGCCAGAAGAAAACGCTTTGGATATAAAACTTGTTTCCGTGCCTGAACTTGAATAGTCTGCAACTCCATAACTTGAACCATTTTCTCCGTTTAAATATGCTCGAATATTACTATATTTATAGTTGTTTGGGTAAACTTTCTTTCCGTTCACTTCGTTAACCATATCTCTACTACTTGATTCCATGCTTGTATAAAATTGAATACCCGCATTTAAAATGTCTTCCGAAAACAACATTGCTGTGCCATCCGTTAGCGTAGGGTTCAATATTCTCCACTTTATTGCCTCAACTTTAAAATAATATTCTGTTCCGCTGGCAATTAACGTGCCGTCACTAAAGCTATTTTTGGTTGAAGTCGTGCTCGCACTAATCTTTTCATACCATTCTCCATCCGAGCCCTTATAGTAGCCACGGCTATCAGTTGTTGTTTCGTCAACCGTAACGTCATTCGCCTTTATCGTTTTCGGAAATTCCCCAAAATATACATATTCCCCGTTCCAATCGACATCATTATTTTCATCAATTCTAATATATTGCTTTTCTTCTGATAACCATTGTGCATATAATGTGGTGTTTGAAGTTGGGGCCGATGTTGTGCTCTTCACTTGCGTTCCACCAGTTGGTTGCGTCCACCAGCCATTAAATGTTTTTCCACTTTGTTTCGCAAATGGCAATTCGCCATACACACCATGTGCAATTTTCTTTGCTGTTGTGCATGTTCCTCCATTTGCATCGAACGTAATCTCATAACCATTTGTCCATTGTGCTTCTAAGGTTACATTTCCTGTGTAGAAAATGTGTGGTTGCACTTGAAATTGAAGGCGGTCGTTATAATAGGAATATTTATCACTTTTATAATATAATATCGTAATATAGTCGTTTTCCGAAACATTCTCATACGTTAAGTATTGATATGGCTCTGTTACTTTGCTATAAAAAGTATAGTTAACCACCGAAGAAGTTGTCTTGTATGCCGTGTAAGTCGTAAGTGTTTGACCAATTTTACTTATAACACCCCAGCTATAATAACCATTTGAATAGCCTCGAAACTTAATGGTATAAGTGCCAGCAACATTAAAAGTTATTTTGCAAAGTGCAGATGCCTGCACACCATAATTCCCGCTGACCCATTCCATTTTTGTTTCGTTATAGGTCCATGGATAAGCAGTATTCAAGTCTGTTAATGTGTAATATCCGCTGTCTTTGCTAACTGCTTCAACAATGTGACTAGTAGTCACAATTTCTCCAACTGGCCAAGAATTATTTTCACTTTCAATCACTTTCCAGCCGTCAAAACGGTCAATTCCACGTGTTGGTGTCGGGAAATCGGTGATTTCTCCGTTTTCATCATATTGTAATCCGTCCGTTTCTAATGTTCCGCCATTCGAATCTAGTTCTACTGGTAAATTTTCTTTTTGTGCAAATTGGGCCGTGAACGTGCAATCTTGCGAAATGGCCGGCAAGTCATTTGTTCTATATAAAACCCCGTCAGAACTACATAGCCAGCCCTTAAACTTAAAGGCAAATTCTTCAGTTGC
The DNA here is from genome assembly GCA_964464025.1 of uncultured Christensenella sp. GTDB lineage: Bacteria > Bacillota > Clostridia > Christensenellales > UBA1242 > UBA7868. Next base: position 12,120 of record CAYXET010000008.1, read on the forward strand.
AAATTTTGCTGGGGTTTCGCCCGTGTAAACGGCTTTTTCTCCCGCAACAACTTGTGAAGTTTGAAGTGTTTGGCCAATGTTCATAAAACTAACTGTATAAGTTTTTGAACTTACGCCAAGATATAGCGTTAAATTTTCGGTGATGTTGCACAAACTTAGTCCGTCGGAACTTATGTGAGAATGATTGTTTGTGGTTGTTTTTGTAATTAAAGCAAGGCCGTTTTCTTCAAAACCAAAGCCATTAAATGTGCTATCGCCCACAGCAGTTAAAACTGCCGAATTTACGCTTGAAAAAGCAATTGAGCCTTCGTGTGCCACCCCCGATTTTGTATAATTCGTGCCATCAATATTAAACGTTACAGTGTGAGTTGAAGTTGATGTTGTTTGAAATTCTGCGTCGAATTGCGTTTTTATGTTTTCAAAAGTGTTTTCAATATTTGCCACTTGAATGGCTTCAATTTCAACAAGCAAACTAAGATTTGATGAGCTAACGTTTTGTGGATTGTAGCCAAGACCATAGCTGATTGTGTTGTTTTCTTTGGTTATGAAAACATAGTCCGAACTTCGAACTGAACTAACGCTAAGTGGTTCCCCACTTGAATTTAGAAGATAATAGTAGTCGCCATATTTTTGGCTCCATTGATAATCGGTGTCGGAACCCAAACTTATGTTAAAGTATTTTAGATAGTTATAAAGTTTGATTTCGTCAGCATTTAAACTGCTAGACCCCCCCCCCGCAGTATTATCGCTTACCGCATATTTTGCACGAACATAACACGCACTCGAGTTTGGATTAAGGTTAAATTTTATGCTGTTTGTGAAAACATTTCCACCGGGCACAACACTTGTTGGTGTTAACACGCCTTTGTTTTCACTGTTAAGGTCAATTGAGATACTTCCAAAAGAGATTGAACTTGGCCCAGCACTTTCCTTGTCGGTGAACCACGCAAAGGTAATTCCAAAGCTCACAAAAAACCCAACTAACAAAGTGATAACGAATATAATTGACAATATGGTATATTTTTTTTGAGCCATAAAATTCTCCTTCTTTAGTTTAGCATAAAATAAAATTTTAATGCTTATATTCACAAATTTTCATTATAATAATACTTATTTTTGAAATATTTGTCAATTAATTTTTTATATTT
>CAYXET010000009.1:0-12904 GCA_964464025.1 uncultured Christensenella sp.
AAATAAATAAATAAATAAATAAATAAATAAATAAATAAATAAATAAATAAATAATAAACAAAAAAACTAATAATAAATAAAAAAACATATTGAAATTTTATCAATATGTTCTTTTTTTATAAATTAAATTAAAATTTGAATGCGTCAGCATCTTCGTGCGCGTGTTTTAAATTTTCTTCGCTTAGATAACTTTTAATTGCGTTTTTAACATCATAGTAATCAACATTCTTTTCAGAAAGTCCTTTAAAAATGCCGTCTACAATGTCGCAATCTTTAAGGCTATCCTCTATACTTGTTGCGTTTCGAAGTTCTTCAACGCCACCTTTAAAACTATGCAAAATACTTCTTAGTGATTCATAGTTTTTTGGAACATCCATTTTTTCGTTAAATAAATACATCAAATAAGCCAAATATGCTTGTGCTTCAGAATCAAAAGTGATTTCTATTCTCATATTATTTTCCCTCCAAAATATTATTTACTTTTTCATTAAATTTTTTATATGTGTTTTTCCCAGTGTAAAGTTCAATATTAGTGTCTTTCAATTCGTCATTAACTAGTTTTGTTATCATAACACTAACACATTTTTTAAGGTCAGATTTTGTGAAAGATTTTCCTTCTTCAATCCCTAATTTTGCTTTGATGTTTTGATTACAAAGTTTAGGAATTCTTTCGCCCGTTAAGCCATCTTTGTTATTTTCAAAATATTCTAGTGTTGAATTTGTTAAAAGGTCAACAACTTCTTTAATTTTTTCAGAACGAATTTTGTTTGCTTTTGTCAATTCTTTATCGTTAAGACGTTTGCCATCGCTAGTGTTTGAATTTGTTAAATCTTCAATCACACGATAGTTTAGGTTTTCTCCAATAACGCCAACTTTCCCGTTTGAGCCATTAATGATTTCGCTAAAATATTTTTTAACTTTTTTTGCAAGTTTTTCTTCTGGAATTTTGTCAACAGATTTTTCAGTTTTATAAACAATCACTTGTTTCTTGCTTTCTTCTTCTTTTTTAGCACTAGTTGCTGTTAATTTATCAAAATCGAATGATTGTTGACCAACCAGTGCGTCGGCATTTTCGTCTTCGTTCACTTTGTAGGAGTCGAAAATCTTTGTTTTTTCTTCATTTAAAATTTTATTTTCAAATATTTCGTTTTCTTTTTCTTCTTTATTTTCTGCATTTAATAAAGCATCAAAATCGAATGATTCTTGACCAATCAAAGCATCAGCGTTTGCATCTTCATTAACTTTGAATTGTTCAAAAACTTTTTGTTTCACTTCTTTTTCGTCTTCTTCATTAAATTGCACTTTTGTTAAAGCGTCAAAGTCTATTGATTCTTGCCCAACTAGTGCATCGGCGTTTGTGTCTTCATTCACTTTGTAAATTTCAAAAGTTTTCACTTTTTCTTCACTTAAAGGTTTACTTTCGGGTGTCACTTCCTTTTCTTCAGCAAGTTGCTCAGAAGTTATATCCAAGTCAAAGGCTTTTGAACTGTTTTTATATTCTTCATAATATTTTTTATATTCGTCAGTTTTTTGAAGGTCTTGCATAAGTTTTCCGTTATAGATTTTGTTAAGTTTTTCAAATTTTTCTTCAACTTGTTCTATTTTTTCTTCTTGTGCAGGTTTTTTTACTTCAACTTTTTCTTGTTCTTTAATAACTGGTTTTGCTGCCACAGCAACGCTTTCTTTAACGTCTTCAATTTTCTTATTATTAACACGTTGGTCAATACAATATTGTTTTGCAAAAATTAAGTCGTCGATACAATGAATTCTTTCTGGTTCTTCAACTATTGTTCCATTTTTGTTATAAACATCAATTAATTGATTAACATTAGTAATTTTATTTGCAGCCAAAACTTGATTTAAGTTAACTTTCAATCGGTCTTCAATTAGTTCGTTAACCCAATAGTCTTCGTTTATATCATTGTTAAATTGAATACTTTTTAGTTTGAAAGCTGCTTGTTGTGTTAAATATTTTTCAATTCCAACATAAGCCGGCGCATTAAAGACAAATCGAGCCATAAAGATTGTTGTTAGTGTTGTAACAACATCTTTAATGATGTCGCATTGTTCTTCAAAAATCTTTTTAACCTTTTTGCCTTCATATTTACGGATTGAGTGTAGATAGCCGTTTAAACTTCTTCTTTCGTCAAGCAACTCTCTGGCCATTTCTAATGTCACTTTTTGACTTCCAACCATATTTCGTGCAACAGTATAAAGCATATTCACACAAACATTCATTTTCTTAGAAAATATTCCAGTCATAACTAAAACATCTTTTTTGTGTTTCATATATTTTTTATAACTTACATTGGCTGGAAGATATTCAAGTTTATAACCATAGGTTTCTTTGATATAGTCATTAACCAAGTCAACTTTTTCTTCCGCATCAGTGTCGTTGCTATAACCAACAAATAGTGGTGCCATTTGAAGAATTGGCATTTCAAAAGTGTCGTTTTCTTCTTTGCATTTTTTATCTAGAAGATAATATCTGTTATCACCAAGGGCTAAAACGGTTTCGTGAACCAAAGATTGAGGCCCATAAATTTCTCTTCGCCCGTGGTCTTTATTACGTTTTATTTCTGCTTCTTTGACTTTTTCTTTAAATTTTCGAACACTTTCAGCAACTGCGCTTAAAGAAACATCAGGTTCGTTGTTGTTATAGGCGTTCATAACTCGTTGTGAATATTCTTCAAAGTTTGCACAACCTGATTTTTTGATTTTTAATTCTAATTCGGCCGGAGAATATAGTCGTTTCAAAATTGTTGGGATTGTGTTTTTTGTGAATTTCATAATATCTGTTCGCTTGTTAAGAGTGTCCAAAATTGCGAAAATACTTCTAGGCTTATCCATTTCAGCGCCATGTCTAACATACATTCTGTCTGGAACTCCACGTTCTATGATTTTGCCTTCAATAACTCGTTTTCTTGGAGCCTTTCCCTTCTTTTTGCCTTCTTCTTGTTTTTCAGCCATTTTTTGTTCTTCTTCTTGCTTTTCTCTTTCTTCTTCCAGTCTACGCTCTTCTTCTTGTTGTTCTTTAAGATACTTTTGTGCTATTTCTTCTTTTTTTGCCAAAACAGCAGCCAAAGCTTTTTCATATTCTTCAGAATATACAGTTTCTTTACCAGAATCGTTCATATTTTCCCTCACTTTCGATTATTATATCATTATTTCAAGCGAATTTCAATAGGTATTTTAAAATTTTTTCTTGGCATAGAATTTTTCGTCGAACATCATTCTTATTTCATCTAGTGCTTCAATGTGAACACGCGTTCTTGATGTTGGACTTGTAATTAAAAACGCTTCTCCACGAGCCGCAGTTGCGATTGCATTTTTTTCGTCGTCGTTTATTCCGCCCGCGTTTCGATATAGGTCAACAAGGTCGTTCATATCGTTTGCAGCCAAACCGAATATCATTGAATATTGGCTAGCGTTAATGATTGCCGTTGATTGTTTTGCAATTTCTTGACTACCAACGAAGTCTTTTATGTTTTGTGTGATAATAATTTGCATTCCGTCATATTTTCTTATTCTTTTTGCCAAAAGTTCCATAAAGTCTAGCGCGATTGGATATTTTTTATCAATAAAAGTGTGTGCTTCGTCGATTGCAATGATGATTTTTCTTCGGTTAGGATCATTTTCACCATAGTTATGGATTTTATTAAACTCCTTATTTCGAATAATTTCGTTGTTTAGATAACGAATAACCAAAAGCATTTGGGCATTTGCAAGCACCATATTACGGTTTGCAAGCAAACTTCGGAAAGCGAACACAACAAAGTTTTCTTTTGTTTCTAGCGTTGTTGGTCCGTTCCAAATGTTAGCGTTTCTTCCACCCGTTGCAAATTTTTGAACATAAATTTCTATCTTTTTGAAGATTGATTGAAGATATTCGTCCTTTTCTGTTCGAAGTTTTTCCTCAACAAGGCCATAAAGGTCATCGAAAATTGGGAAATCTTCAGGCGTTAATTTTTCAAGGTCAGTTTGCGGAGTTATTCCCTTTCGCTTATACATTTCAATAACCAAACTGTTAACTTTTTCGAACGCGTCACTGTCCATTCCTTCAAAGATAACTTTAAAATATTGTTCCAAAAATTGCAAGTGAGCGTTATAGTCGTTTTGAACGTCTAGCGTTGTTGTTTTAAACTCACCTTCTTTTTTGTTTGTGTCTTCGTCTTCTTTTAGCGATGGAGTGATGTGAAAAGGATTTATTCGGCCCTGAAGCCCAGAACCAACGTCAATAATTTGTCCTTTTAGGCTATCTGTTAAAAAGTCATATTCTTTTTCGGGGTCGAGGATAAAGATTTTACTGTTATCCGCAGCCATATTTGCAAGCAATGTTTTTGTTGCGAACGATTTTCCTCCACCAGATTTACCAATAATCATCATATTCGAGTTAACACGTTCACTATCACGTCTGAAAAAGTCAACGAAAATGTTTCCATATTGTTCGTTATAACCAAGATAGAAGCCGTCGTCGTCCATAACCGCGCCACTAACAAACGGGAAAATTGCCGCCAAACTTGTGGTGTTAATTCCACGCTTGCCTTCTTTTATGAAATCAACACGTGAAAGGTTGCTTGAAATAAACGCGTCAACTTGTCGACCAAACATTTCAGAATATCTGAAACCTTGTTGTTTAAGTTGTGAACGAACTTCCTTTTTTCGCGATTCATCAACTGTGATGAACATATTACAATTAAATAAGTTTTCGTTACTATTTTTTATTTCCACAAGCAAATTTCGAAGTGTTTGCAAGTGTGTTTCGTTCTCTATTCTCTTACTTTCTCTTGAAGAATAAGCAAGTTTTGTTTCCATTTCCATTAGTGACTTATCCAATATTTTTTCAGCATCGAAACGTTGGATAGGTTTAATTTTCATACAAACTCTTGCGCCCGGAATAGCAAAAAGTCCATATCCCCAAGCGTTTGGAACTTGCAAAGGATAATCTGTGATGTTAAAAATTCTTTTTGGGTCGCCGTTAATTAGCGTATAGTTTGTTTTAAATTGAATTTTCTTTGGCAAACTCCATTGATAAAGCCCGTCAAGTGACAAATTGTCGGCTTCCTTAACGTCTATATCACTTGTGTAATTTGCTTTCAAAAAAGTTGCAAGCTCTTTGGTTTGAATAATTTTTGCTTTAATAGGAATTGCCGAGTTTGTTAGTTGCATTGTCATTCCTTCACAAACGTCGTTTAGAGCAGTTAAATTTTTGTCGAACACAACAAAATAGAAAAAGTCTCCAACAAAGGTTTTGCTATCATTTATCGCCGTCATAAGGTTAATACGTGATTCAAAAATTTGATATCTAGCAAATGTTTCTTCTTCGGTGATTTCTCCACTTTCAAGTTCACCATTCAATGTTTCAAACTTTCGTTCGTCATTTTCGATGTATCTATCAAAAACAATTGGCTTTCGAACCTTAATCAAATTTGCTTCTTGGTCTGGATTTAACCTAGACAACACATTGGCAAATGTTCTTATTAGCATATCTTGTTTGATTTCTTCAAGCATAAAAAATTCTAGCGGCTTAATTTCAATAACTTCGGCATAATATCCGCCAAAATCAACAAACTTATCTTGAAAAATTCTTTCGTAAGGAATGATTTGTTTGATGTCCTTGTAACCTTTTTCGGGGTTTAGAGCAAACTTTTTGGAATATGCCATAAACTTGAAAAGCAAAATTACGGAATAGTATAGTCTAACTCCGTCCGCAACATTTATGAACAACATAACTGCAAAAGATGCATAGCTTAGACTGATAACCACTTTATATGGAATGTTGCTTACAATCAAAAGCACTAAGCCACCTGCTAGAAGTATCATCAAAATAATATCCATTATAGTGAAGCCATAGGCTAGTTCAATTTTAATTTTTGTCCTTTTGGGAATGTTATGTATCATACGTCCTCCGATATAAGTTTTATTTTAATATTTTTTCTATTGAATTAACATTGTTAAAATTAGAAAAAATATTTTTTGACATAAATTTAATTATACTATTATTTTATACTAAATAATAAAAATTTACAAACAAATAATAAAAATAAATTTTTAATTATATAATAAATTTTTAATTATATAATAAATTTTTAATTGTATAATAAATTTTTAATTGTATAATAAATTTTTAATTGTATAATAAATTTTTTGTTATATAATCTATTTTTAAAAATATAAACAAAATAACGTTTTCTCTTTCTATTGCAAAAAATGTGCTATTATGTGCTAATGATTTTTTTATTTTGTATTTACTATTTTAAAAATTATAATAAAATAGAAACAAAAACTAAATTAATAGAAACAAAAACTAAATTAATAGAAATAAAAATCAAATTAATAGAAATAAAAATCAAATTAATAGAAATAAAAACTAAATTAATGGAAATAAAAACTAAATTATAAGTTTAATAATTTTATTAAAAAAATTAAAATAAACAAGTTTATAATAAATTTTAATAAATTTTTTAATAATTTTGATTTGATAATCACATTAAATTTTCCACCAATTAAATTAAAAGATTTACGTTTAAAAGTAAAACTGTTTTTTGGCAAAAACTTCATCTACAAAAAACCCGCAAAGCATTGTTGCCTTGCAGGTTAAAATATACTTTTAGTGTTATTTTTTAGTGTTATTTTTTAGTTTCTTTTTTTGAATTATCCGTTTTAGATGTTGAATTTTGATTTTCAAGTTTAACGGTATCTTTTGCGTTTTGTCTCATAATTGCTTCATTAGTTTGTTTTATTTTGTTTTGCTCTTTTTCGCTTAAAGACATATTCAATTTTTGTTTTTGCATTCTCTTAACAGCGCTGTCTTGTTTTATTCCTTTCAACAAACCACTTCCGCCAGTGTTAGAAGCAATGTCATAGGCATCTTTGAATTTTTGTTTCGTTTCCAATTGTGATTTATCACTAGCACTTAGATTTTTCAAATATTTTTGAGCATCTTGTTTTTCTTTTCGTTGCTCTGCATTCAAATCTTTCCATTGACCTTTATATCTGTCAATAGTATTTTTAGATTGGATATAATTTTTATAACTTTCGTCGTTATTAATATTTTCCATAATCTGTTTGTTGCCGATTTTCTTATCACCATAAAGATGAAGATTATTAATATCATTACGTGCATTTTTTAAATCATTCAAAGCACCTTTGTTTGCTATTTTAACTGTTTTTAGTTGGTCAGGAATTTCATTAGCATTTTTGAAATTTTTTCCTTCCGACAAACCGCCAAGGCCCATATTATCTACAAAACCTTTAATTGGGCTTTTGTTGATAACACCTTTTGCTCCACCAGCAACGTCTTTTCCAAGACTCTTTGCAGCTTCGCCAAGACCGTGATATTTTGTCATTGCGGCATATTTCCCAATTTTGCCGATAACTGTTGAAGCAGGCTTGATTGCAGAACCAGCCATACCCAAGGCCCCGCCCCACAACGTTTTGCCCTTGTCGGTTGAGTCGGCATATACATCTTTAAGACCTAACATTTTTGAAATTTCGCCCGAAAGTCCAGCAATAACTTGAAGACCAACGGCAATGAATATTAGTTGAACAAAGAAGTTTTCAATTCCACCCACTGTTGTGAAAAGCGAAATATTTTGGAACATTGGATATATTGAAAGAAAAATGTTATAGATTGCAACTGTTATAAACGCAGAGCAAACATTGGCAATAAACATTTTCTTCCATTCGTCTAAAGCCTTGCTGTTTATTGGCGACATTGCAACAATTGGTGGCGAAATGATAAACAATATCACAACATAGTATAATCGTTTAATCAGACCATAGGTGATTGTTAGCATTGCTTTTATGATGAAAATTAAAATCAAATAAACCAAAAGATAATTGATTTTTGAATTATCAAAGAATGTTGTGACAAGGTCACTGTCGTCATAGGAGAACACAAATGTTCCATTTTCTAACCTTGTGTTATATTCCCTGAACGCAGTTGCACTGCCGTTTGTGTCAACAATAACATAGCCAATGTCTTCTCCACTAGGTTTTGGCATTTTTGTGTTTGATTGAAAAGCTTCAATTATTTCTTGCGTTTGAAGATTTCCATTTGCATCAGTGAAATAGCACAAAATTCCTTTTTTATATTCCGGATTTGCTTCTGTTCCAACATTAATGTTTGATTTCATATTTTCTCTAACCCACAAGTCGCTTGTGTCTTTGCACGCATTTGCAAATGAAGAACTCATAACAAAACTAGAGAAAGTTTGGCTTTCGCCACCCATTGTTGCACTATCTATTGCACGAAGCAAAGCATTTCCAACAAAAATTCCAAAAAACGCAATAACAGGCACTGCAATGAAATTGAATAGTGCTTTTAGCGCGCCGGTTAAAATTTTTGTTTTACTATTCCCTTCTTTCCCAAAATCCCATTCCGTTTTCCAAACCGAAATGAATGTTACCAAAAGCAGCAAGATAATTCCAAGAACCAAAAGCGAAATTAACAGGTTTCGAACAACGTCGGTTCGAATGATAACTTCTATTATATCGCCTGTTATCGTGTCACCAGAATTTTCATTAACCAGTTGGCCGTTATAGTATATACTATCTATTCCAGCAAGTTTTTTTACTATCGTTTCGCAAAAATCGACAATAAACAACAAGGCCTTTAAAATCGCATACAAAATTCCAAAGAAAAATGATTTTAGTGCGCTCCACACTTCACCAAATATGTCTACGTTCAATAATGATATGTTCATAATTTTTTCCCTCTTTAATATTTTTTCTATTATAACAAAAAAAAATAAAAAAGTATATAGTTTTTATGAAAATTGTCTAAATTATTTTATTTTGCAACTTTTTGCAGCCAAAAAAAAGAGCAACTTGAACTTGCCCAATCTTTTTTCGGCTAGTTTTAAATTATTTCCTATCAAAAATACTTTTAACTTAATAACAATTTAAAAATATAAAGTTTGTTTAGATTTAATATCATAATTTGATATCTTTTTTTAAATAAAATCTCTTTAAATATATAAATTTATTTAATTCTGTATTATTTCTTTTAATATAATCTTTCAAAAAATATAAATTTTATTTAAATTTTATATTATTTTTTTATAAAATTTCTAAATTTTAATTTCCACTAAACAATTATTTAATAAATCACACGAAGTTAAATAATAATCAATTCCATCAATATTGCAAAAAAGCCTATATCCACTTAAATTTTTATGAATATGTCCAAAAACAACAATATCAACGCCATATTCGTGAAAAAGTTTAGTAAACTCCGTTGCTTTTTCGTTTTGCAAAAATGGCGGATAGTGCATAAGGCACACCAAAAGGTCGCCGTCCTCCCGTTTTCTGGCTGCATCTGCTAGGGTTAACTTCAATCTTTCAAATTCTCTTGCATAAATTCGCTCATTTTCTTCTGTTTTAAATTTTCCTTCGGGAATCAACCAGTCACGTGTTCCGCAAAAAACAACATTTTCAATTTTCATTGCGTCATTTTGAAGCACATAAAAATTTTCAGGGAGCATATTTCTTAATTTCGTTATTCCTTGCCACCAATAATCGTGATTTCCCTTTATTATTATCTTTTTCCCCGGAAGTTTGCTTAGAAGATTAATATCTTCAATTGCGTCAACATCTTTCATTGCCCAGCTTAAATCACCACACAACAAAACAACGTCGTCGTCCGTCACTTTTCTTTGCCAGTCCTCAGCTATTTTTTCAAACGAACCCTCCCAAACAGGGCCAAAAATATCCATTGGCTTACTACTATTTATGCTTAAATGCAAATCGCTAATTGAAAAAATTTTCATTTACTTTCTCCTTTTGTTCCTTTTTTATTTTTAAAAATTTTATTTTTTTATTTTTTGTTTTTTTAACCATTTTTTAATCATTTTTTAACCATTTTTTAATCATTTTTTTAATCATTTTTTTAATCATTTTTTTTAATTTTTTTAAATTGTTTTTATCCGCTTTTTTTAAAGCGTTTTTAATATGAATTAAAACAAAATATATTCAACAGTTTAAGTTAAAAGTGAAAACACAAGATTATATATTCCCGAAATCAGGTCAAGATTTCCACTTTTGATGCCATAATCGGTGTTTTTGCACAAATATAACATTTCCTTCAATTTTTTTGCCGACATTTTTTCCGCTTGCAACTTTAACATCTTAACAGCATATTCTTTAATTTCTAACGATTTTGCAAGTTCGGCATTGCTTTCCTTTGAAATTTTCACATAGAAAAGTCTTCTAATTTGCGAATATATCAAGCTTAAAATTGCGCTAACATTTTTTTTGTTTTTAATGATATCATCAACAATAAACAACGCTTTTTCGCTATTTTTGTTTGAAATTGCATTTGTTAGTTCAAAAATTTGATATTCATCACTTTTGTTCACATTTTCAAGCACATCGAATTCGAAAATGCTTTTTTCTTGAAATTTAAAACTAATCAGTTTGTCTAGTTCAATTGAAATTCTTGTCATATAACCGTCACAAAAATCTATTAGGCAATTAATTGCGTTCTCGTCAATTTTAAATTGCTCTTCACGACAACGTTTCAGAATAAACGCTCTTAAAATTTCACGATCTACCCTTTGGCAGTCAACCACTGTGACACCATTCAATTTTGTCAAGCTCTCAAGTCCGCTCTCTTCGCACTTGTCGATAACCAAAACTGTTGTTTGAACAATATTCGACAAAAAATTTGCGATGCAATCAATAATTTCTTTGTCTTTAATTGGCTCGTTTTCTTTGATTAAAACCATTTTTCTTTCGCTAAAAAAGGGCAGGGTGTTAAGTGCATTTTTAAGGCCATTCGCGCTGATATTTTCAGTTGTGAACACATTTAAGTTAAAATCTGTTTGGCCTTTTATGATTGCATTTTTAAGGTTATTTATGCACGAAGATTTCAAAAAAATATCTTCTTTGTCTTTCCCGCACGACAAAATATAACAATTTTCGATTTTTGTTTTTAAACTGCTTTTTAATTCTTTAAATAACATTTTTGTCTCCTCTTTTACTCTTCTTTTATTAATTTTTTGATATTTCTAGTAGTTTTTTGTTAATTTTTTTATTAGTTTTTACGTTTTTTTTAGTTTTTTTATGCGTTTTTTATTAATTTTTTATTAATTTTTTATTAATTTTTATATGTTTTTCAATTTATAGTTTCCAGTTTTTGTTTTAAACTTTCTTATTTTTATATTCTATTTTTTTAATTTTCTTCAATTCTCGCTTTAAAATTAGTTTTATATTTTAAATCTTTATTTTATTTTTTATTTTATAAAAAATTGTTTTGGTTTGCCATTAATTTTTGTTTTTTATTATAATTTTTTCATTTAATAATTTTCTTTTAAAATGTGATTTTAAATTTTTTAATTAAGTTTGACCCAAAACTATTTTATCACAAAAGTTAAAAATTTTAAAGACATTGCTTTGATTTTGTTCAATTTGATAACATAAAATTAACCTGAAATTTTCTACTTGCGAAAGTTGATAGTTTGTTACACTGTTTGTTTTAAGATAATCTGCCGTTATATTTGCGTTTTTTATAACTGAAAGAGTTTTTTCGTTAAGACTGTTTGCAATTAAAATTGATGAATTTGATGCATCTGCAATATTCAATAAAACCGAACTTATGTTTGAATATATCCTAAAAGAAAAGTTGCTAAAACTGCTGACACCATCATCTGTTTTCATTATACTGGTAGAATTTAATTCATTTAACAAATTTACTTCGGCCTGCGAAGTTATATTGCTTGAAACAAACAAGAATTTTATGTTATAGTTATTACATATTTGTGAAATTTCGTCTTGCATTTCTTCGTTATAATCGACTAAAATAAAGCAATCTATGTTTATTATTCTAAGATTTAGCAAATCGGATTTTAAAAGCGAAACATCTTCTTCGTCACACGTCCCCACACTAATTAAAACTTTTTGATTAATTTTGTTTGTGACAATTGTAAAATTTTCACTTGATGAGTTTATGAGTAAGTTTTTTTCATAATTTATTGGATAAAACTGCGAAAGAAAAGTGCAAATCATTAAAATAACACTAAACAAAGCAACAAAAGTTTTTGTTTTTGGTGAAAAATTGACAAATTCGCTTATAAATATTGCAATAAAATAGAACAAACAACTGAACATTATTGGCCCCGGCGAAGTTAGAAAAACAAGGGAATTTATTGCGCCAAAACCCTTTGTTAGAAAAATAACTAAGTTTAGTCCGTATTCTATTATTTGAAATAAAAAGCCTAGCGGAAGCAAACCATTAATTAGAATACAAACTATTGAGAACATAAAAATTAAACTAAATAGCGGCACAATAACAACATTTGCACAAAGCGAAACAAAACTAAGTTTGTCAAAATTGTGAAGCAAAATTGGATATGTTCCTATCTGTGCAGCTAAACTTACGCTGAAAACCTCAGTCAACGCATTATCAAAATGGATTTTTTGAAAAAGTTTTTTGAAAAGCGGAGTTAACACAATTATTCCCGCACAACTGGCAAAACTTAGTTCAAAACCTAGGTCGAAAATATAGAAAGGATTTATTAACAAAATAAGTGTTCCGCTAAAACCTAAGGCCGACAGGCTGTCATATCTAACCTTTCCGCTGCAATCGGCAAGGGTGAAAGTGATTGTCATTATTGCCGCTCTGACCACGCTTGGCGAAAATTCGCAAAGATAAGAATAGAATATTAACAGAAAAACTACAATTAGAAAACTATGCTTCTTTTTTATCTTGCAAAGATTTAGAAAAAAGTATATTAGCGTGGTAACGAAGCCAACGTGAAGCCCCGACACACACAACAAGTGCGAGGTGCCAGAAATTGAAAAGGCTGATTTTATACCATAGTCTAATGTGGTTTTATCGCCAAAAAGCGCGGCATAACAAATTGACGCGTTGTTATAGGTTAGATTGTCAAAAATAAGATTT
>CAYXET010000010.1:0-12706 GCA_964464025.1 uncultured Christensenella sp.
ATTTACGACGATTTTCTAAATTACTTTCAAAAATAGCATTTTTGCTATTTTTTTTGTAAACGAATTGTTATTTTAGTATTATCTTTAAAACAAATTGATTCATATTTTGTCATAACTACTTGTTTTAAATTGCTATCATATTCAAAATTTATCATAACGCTTGAACCAAAGGACTCATCTTTGCGAGCCATTTTAAGCCAAAAATCTACAGATGGTGATTTTGATATTTTTTCATACTCTCTAAATTTATTATCAATCGTTGATTTAATTAATAAATAATTTTTATATTTCACTTTTATTTCCTCCATTTTCCATTTTTACCATAATAAACTTTAAAAAATTTTCTTAACTTTTTTCTGTCATAAATTTTTCTAAACTTTTAAAATTTCCGGGAGCAATTCCTAACTTAGCACAATACATTATGTAAGCAATAAAAGAACTGTCATTCATCCTTAAAGCAAAATTTAACATAATAATTTCTCCTTTTCTAATTAATAAAATTAACACTTTTAAATTACATTTTTAAAACATTTTTATTTTTTCTAATTGAAAATTTTGTATATTTTGAACACTTAATTTTCTTTTTTAAAGCTTCCAAATTATCACTATCAAGCATCACAGGTAAATGTTGTTCATCCAATACAAAATAGGCCATATAAAACAACTTACCATCATCAAGTGATACACACTTAATTTGCCAACCATAATAAATTCCAATTTCTTTTTCAAATACTTTCATTTTTTTACCTTCCTCATTTGTCATATTCTTTTTCTCCTTTCATTTAAAGAATTAATCATTTTTTTATCCCTAACCAAACTTATATTTATTGTTCTATTTGAACTTAACAATTTATAATTTGTCATAACTATTTGATTAGAGTAATTATCAAATTCAAAATTAGCCAAAACACAATTTGCTCCCACATTATCCTTTTTTATAATCATTCGCCAGTAATCTACCGAACTTGGATATTTAACAAATTCCACTATTTTTTTATTTGTCCCTTTTTCTAAAACTTCTATACGATAATTTTTCATTTTTTACCTACCTTTGTTTGATTTAATTTGTTATTTTTGATATAATTGAAAAAATTTATTTTTAAGGAGTATTTATTATGAATTATGAACAAGCAACCAAAGAAATTTTTGAAGAGTTAAAAGAATATTTTTCTAATGGAGCCCTAGGAATTGACCCAAATTCAATTAACAAAGCATATAGTAAAAGAAATTTGAAATTTGATTTTAACAAAACAAAAGAATATTTTAAAAATAAAAATTTACTATTTACTAAATTAATTGAAGCACCAGAACCTTATAAATTTCATGCAGAACTTGACCAAAATTATATGAATTACTTTTTCCTTTACGATAAATCAATCAATTTAAACCCTATGCTTTTACAATGTGTTTAATTTTTATTAACTCTGATTAATTCAGAGTTTTTTATTTAAAAAGCCGTTTGTCATTTTCTTTTTCTCCTTTCATTTAAAGAATTAATTATTTTTTTAAACTATTTTTATTGGTTAAAATATAGTTTTTTCTGATTAATATAAACAATATAATAGTATTTTCTGATATTGTCAAGCATTTTTATAAAAAAATTTTATTTTTTTTTATTTTTATTTATAATTAATCTTAGGAGGTCAAAAAAAATGAAATTAATAGAATTAAGAAAAAACAAAAATTTAACACAAAAAGAATTAGCAAATTTAATTAATGTTTCACAACCATCTTACAATGCTTATGAAAAAAACGAAACTGAACCAAATATTGCCACATTAAAAAAACTTGCGGAATACTATCAAACAAGTTTAGATTATTTGTGTGATTTTAATCCACCATATCAACTAACTTTGCCACCACTATCGCAAGAACAAAAAAAAGCTATTCAAATTTTGATTAACTTGCCTATAGAAATTTTCTACTATATGTTTGCAAAACTTGAAAGCTACCAAGAACAATATAAAATTCAAATTTAAGGAGAAAAAAATGGAAAAGCAAAAAACAAAAAGAAAGTTTTACGTAAACTTTTGGTTAATTTTAATTTTTACTATAATTTTTTACGTTATTTTAATTATCACCATAAACAACATTAAATTTAAAACAACAATTATATGTAAAGATGAAATTGTAACTGAAAATATATACAATTTTAATGAAATAACTCTCACAACAAATAACATTCATTCACTTTTTGATATTGAAATAAATAGTTATAAAAAACAAAGTAATGAAAAAGGAACTTTTGTATTTTCTATTAAACCGCTACTAGAAAACTATAATTACATAAGTTGCAGTTTAACCTTTAAAGTAAAAGTTAATGAAACATATAGTGGATATGAAAAATTTGAAACTGTAACTTGCCTACTAGATATCAATGGCGAATGTTACAAAACCCAAGAGTTTAAAACATTAAGTAATATTGAACTTTTTTATACAACTGAAAACGTAACAGGAAAAATGAAAATCAAAAACACATAAAAATTTTAAGGAGAACAAATTATGAAATACAAAATTAGTAACAACACAAAAATTAACTGTAAATTAACAAATACAGAAAAAAGTATTAATGAATGTAAAGTTTGTCCAGCAAAAAAAGACTGTAAATTCATTGAACAGTCAATAAAAAAAGATTTTACAACAAAAGAAGAAAAAAATTTTGACAATTTTATGCAAACAATAAAATGTCCTGAAACATTATGTAACCCATGTTTGTATGCAAATACAAACAATATAACAGAATGTGATTTTTACAGATAAAAACTTAAAAAACAAATGCAGAGAAATTTACAAAGAAAAATATCAACCATTAACATACAATGAAGAAAAAATCAAAAAACTAATTAATGAAATAAAGGAAATTTAAATAATGAAATATAATAAAGAATATCTAAAAAAAATTTAAACAAATTACGATTCGTTAATTAATAATTTTAATACACTAAAAAACTATTTTTCAAATAATTACAATTTAGATGAAAACTCTAAAACAATGTTCACTGCTTTCACAAGCCAATTATATTACAATTTTGGCCACATTGAAAGTTTATGTGAAAATTTAATGAATAATCAAAACGATATCAAATCTGAAGTTAAACCTGAATTATTAAAAGGAGATATTAATATGAAAGGAATAACTTTGAGAGAAGATGGAAGATATGCAATACGAAAAACAATTAATGGAATAAGAATTACAAAATATGCTAAAAATTTAAATGAAGCAAAAAAAATTTATACAAAATTAAAGAAAAATTTAATAGAAAATACACAAAAAACAAGCAAAATTTTATTTGTTGAACAATGGACTAAGCAATGGATTGATAAATATAAAAAATCTTTTATAAAAAAAGAAACACTTGAGGGTATTAAAACAATTATAAAAAAAATTAATAAAACTTTTGGAAAAAAAATCCTAAAAGAACTAACAAGTGATGAAATACAAATATTTTTAAATAAAATACCAAAATCAAGAACAAAAGAAAGATTACAAACTTATTTTAATGCACTGCTGCAAAAAGCTGAAGATTTACAACTTATAAACAAAAACCCATTTAAATTAGTCATAAGAGAGAAAAAAGGCAAATATAAAAGAGAAAGTTTTAATTTTAAAGAACAAGAATTAATTATAAATGGCATTAAAGAAACAATTATTGAACACGAAATAATGATTTATTTATTAACAGGTTGCAGGCCAAACGAACTACCCAAAAAAGAAAATTTCGACTTCGAAAACAATCTTATTACAATCAATGGCACAAAAAATGAAAACGCAAAAAAAAGAATTATTCCAATGTCGAATGAATTTTCAAATTATATAAAAAACTACTTACAAAATAATAACATCTTAGAAGAAAATATAATTGTAAAAGAATTTAAAAAACTATGTGAAAAATTAGGAATAAAAAATCCGGCGCTATATCGACTTAGACATACGTTCGCCACAAATCATTTTACAATTGGAACAAATATAAAATATGTTCAAAAATGGCTTGGTCATTATTCTGTCTCTTTAACATTAGATACTTATACAGATATTGACGAAACAGCTTCTAAAGAAAAAATTAAAAAATTATACAATAATTTCTATTACGAAAAAGAATAAATATATGTTATATATTTAAAATCGAAATTTGATACCAATTTTGACACCAATTTTGATACCAATTTCAAAATTTTATAAAACAATCAAACACTTTAAACATAAGGTAATGACAGACAAAAAAACAGTTTTTTAAAGTCTTCGGAACCAAGTGTCGCACGTTCGAGTCGTGTCAGGTGTACCAAGGAGAGAAAATGAACAAGTTTATGAAACTTGCAATAGACGAAGCAGAAAATGGCATAAAACTCGGTCATGGGGGCCCATTTGGGGCAGTTATTGTGAAAGATGACGTTGTTATTGGCGTTGGCCATAATCAAGTTATATTAAATAACGACCCAACTTGCCACGGAGAGATTGATGCTATCCGGTCTGCTTGCAAAAACATTCAAAATTTTGACCTTTCAGGTTGCGATGTCTACACAACTGGCGAGCCTTGCCCGATGTGTTTAGGCGCTCTTTTGTGGGCAAATGTGAATAAAATCTACTATGCTTGCACAATAAAAGATAACGATGATATTGGTTTTAGAGATGAAATTTTCTATAAAAATTTAGAAATTTCCACTGAAAAAATGAAAGATAAATTAATAAATATCGACCGAGAAGAAGGGTTGAAACTTTTTGAAAAATACAAATTAATAGAAAATAAAAAAAGATATTAGAAATTTTTTAACTCTAATATTTTTTAAAAATTAATTATAAAAACTAAAATTTTTAATTTATTTTAATTAATATTTTGAATTTATTTTAATTAATATTTTGAATTTATTTATATTTTAAAAGTTGCTTATAATTAAAATTTATTTGTATTATAAATTTAGTTGTATTATAAATTTAGTTGTATTATAAATTTAGTTGTATTATAAATTTATTTGTATTATAAATTTACTAAAAAATATAAAACAAAAAAATTCCGAGTAATCTAGTGCGCACTTTATTTTACTCGGATTTTTAATATTTATTTTTATGTTTCTTATTAATGAATATAATTTTTTAATAGTTTTTAATTTATTTATTTTATTAATATAGTGTATTTTAATTAATAATTAACTTATTTTATTAATATAGTGTATTTTAATTAATAATTTATTAATTATAATATAATTTTTTAATATTAATTATTTTAATTTTTTAAATTTAATTTATTTTTTTATATCTTTATATCTTTATATCTTTATCTCTTTATATTTCCATATTTTTTTATTTTTTTTGTGTTTTCATTAATTAGTCCGCGTAAGAGTCAAAATAGTTTTGAATTAGCACAACTGGCGTTCCTTTGTCGCCGCTTCCGCTAGTCAAATCGCTTAAACTTCCAAGAAGGTCAACATATCTTCTAGGTGTTGTTCCTAGTGTTGCATTAGTTCCTTTAAGATCTTTTGGTTTGTTTTTAATTTCGTTTTTTATTGCTTCGTTAAGTTCATCGCCACGAAGATTTTTAAATTTATTGTCGGCAATATATTTTATTTTAATTTCATTTGGTGTTCCAACAAGGCCGCTAGTATAGGCCGGAGAAACAACTGGGTCGGCAAGTTCCCAAATTTTTCCAACTGGGTCCTTAAAGGCACCATCGCCGTAAATCATAACTTCAAGTTTTTTTCCAGTTTTGTCAAAAATTATTTTTTGAATTTCATTAACAAGTTCTTCACCATGTTCGGGAAAAAGTTTAAGTGTGTCTTCGGTTGATTTATTCGAACCAAGCAAGCCATATTTTGAATTATATCCGCTTCCGTCAATACTTTCTCGCATAATTTCATCGGTTTTGTAAATTACATTAGCACCAGCATTAACTAAAATTCGTTTAGTTTTATCTCTGTCGTGAATATTTGCAACAATAATGTCTTTTGTATAGTCCAAAATCACAGTAGCTTTGTTTGCAAAAATAATTTCAGCTTCGCAATTTTCTTCTTCAATAATTTCTCTAAAATATTTAACATAGTTCATTCCGGTGAAAATATGAAGTTCGTTTCCGAAGTATTTATTATATTCTTCTTCGGTTAACACTTTATCCCACGGGTTAATATTATATTTATATAGCAATTCCTCATCGAAAAGAGAATTTCCAACTTCGTCGGATGGATAAGGCATCAAAAGCGTTATTTTTCTCACGCCCCTAGCAATTCCTTTCAAAATTAAAGAAAATCTATTTCGTGAAAAAGGTGCCGGAAAAACAATACCAATATGTTTGTTCTCGCCAAATTTATTTTTAACGTCTTTTGCAATGTGGTCAACTGTTACATAGTTGTTTTGACTAATTCCCACAACGGCTTCAGTTATTGCCAAAACATCTTTGTTTTGCAAGGTGATATTTTCCTTTTCGATTGAGTTAAACAAACAATCAGTCACTATTTTTGCTAGGTTATCACCAGATTTAATTATGGGGGTTTTAATTCCTCGTGAAATTGTTCCAAAAGTTTTCATATTTTCTCCTAAAATTTTTAATGATTTAAAAAATTATATCATAAAAAAAATTTTAAAACAAATTTTTAAATTAATTGCTTTACAAATTTTTTAAAAAATCTTGAAAAAACTCGAAAAATAGTTTAATATATAATACTAGCAAAAAAAAATGACAAAAGAGGCAAATTATGAACAGATATTACGATATAAAAAAAATAAACAAAAAAATATTCAAAAATGTTGAAAATTTAATAAATAAAGATGAAGTAAAATTTAATAAACAAGTAAAAAAAATAATTAAAAAAATTGAAAAAGATAAAAGTGATAACAAACTAGTTTTAATTTCGGGCCCAAGCAGTGCCGGGAAAACAACTTTTTCCGAAATAATAAAAAGGGCTTTAACAAGCGATGGTTATAACGTTGTGATAATTAATATGGACAATTTTTTTATTGACCGAAACAAGCGTGAGAGGCTTCAAAGTGGTGATGAAGATTTTGAGTCACTAAAAATTGTGAATCTAAAACAAATGGAAGAATGTTTCAATGAACTTTTTGAAAAAAAACGTGCACTTTTCCCTGTTTATGATTTTATTAATTGTGTGAACATTCCAAATCAAATAGAAATTTCTATCGATAAAAAAACAATAATTATTTTCGAGGGAATTCATTGTCTTAACCCTATTTTATATGAAAAACTAGGGCACCAAAAATTGTTTAAAATTTTTCTTGCAAACGAAATTGGTTATAAGTTCGAAAAGGAAGAAATTAGTCCAAGAGAAATGCGTTTTATCAGGCGTGTTGTCAGAGATAAAGAAAAAAGAAACACTGACCCACTGGAAACTTATGCTTTGTGGCCAAACATTATTGAAGCCGAAAAGGAATATATTTTTCCGTTCAAAAAAAATGCCGACTTTGTTGTGAATAGTTCACATAGCTATGAATTAAGTTTGTATAAAGGAAATTTGTTAGACATAAAATTTCACGACGAAAAATTGTTTAAACTTCTAGATTTTATGTTAGTTGCCCTAGAAAGCACAAAAATTTCAAAGGAATATATCCCCGAAAATTCATTAATGTGGGAGTTTGTAAAAAAATAAAATTAATTTATAAAAAAATGATAGCACTAATATTTTGGTGCTATTTTTTATTTTTATTAAGGGATTAATTGCATATTTTTCAAAAACCAAAAAATCAGACAAAAAGCAACTAAAATTCATAAAATTTTTGTAAAGATTAAAATTTTAAAAAAGTTATAATTAGTTTGTAAATTTTTTTAGGGGCAGATTATGGAAAAAATAAAAAATGAAAAATATAAAATTATTTTAAAATACACATTGTTTTTGGTTATGTTTATAATTTTGGCCAGTGCCGAAATAAATTTCAGCATAAAGCCGTTTTTAGTGCCATTTTTGTTTAGTTTGGTGTGGTGTAATCAAAATCCCTACATTTGTTCGGGACTGTTTGCTTTTTCTTTTCTATTATTTTTGCCAATAAATTTAAACAATATAATTTCGTGTTTTAGCGTTGTTTTTGTTTTATTGTTTTTTTATATGTTACATAAAAAAATTAAAAAACCAATAAACAGACATATATATGTTTTATACTCATTTTTGGCTCAAATTCCGTTGTTATATTATAGTTTCACCACGCCCGAAAATTTAATTAACAGCGTTGTTAGCGTGTTTGTTGGCCTAGTTTTATTGGTTTGTTTTAACATATTTTTCAGCAGTGTTTTTGTTAAGGGTTTTTCATCGGTTTTCACAATTAACGAAATAATCTCGGGGTGCGTGTTTCTAATTAGTTTTAGTGTTGGACTTAGCAGTATTAACATAATTAATTTTGAGTTAATAAAAATTTTTGGTGTTTTTTTACTATTGCTTTCAGTTTTTTGCATTGGAACGAAATCGGGTTTTATTGTTGCAAATTGTCTAGGTCTTGGATACGCCCTATATTCCTACAATTTAACTTACCTAGCAACATTTTCACTTTTTTGCGCAATAATTTTGTGTTTTAAAAGTAATAATAAATATTTTTCAAGTCTAGCAGTTTGTTTGATAGACATTTTTCTTGGGCTATATCTAAAAGTTTATCCTCAATATAATCTATATTCATTTTTTAGTGTTGTTCTTGGTGCTCTGTTTTTTTTATCTCTTCCAAAACAAATTCTTCAAAATATAAAACTAATTTTTGGCGACTATAACTCTTCAATTTTATATCGAAATTTCATTAATTCAACAAAAAACGAATTAAATAGACGATTGAATAATCTTAGTGAAGTGTTTTGTGATATGGAAATAAATTTTAAAAATATGATAAAAGGAAATTTACCAAAGGAAGAGGCAAAGCAACTTTTAATCAATGAAGTTTGCTCAAAAGTTTGTTCCGATTGCAAAGAAAAACACAAGTGCCTTAGAATTTTAAACGAGGAAACATTAAAAGCTTTTAATGATATGATAGAAAAAGGTTTTGCAAAAGGAAAAGTTACTCTTTTAGACATTCCAACATTTTTGTCTTCAAGGTGTAATCGCAGTGCAAGCATAATCAGTGGAATGAACGGCTTAATTAACAGCTATAAGCAATATACCTTTATGATAAATTCGCAAGATACAAGCAAAATTTTAATTGGCGAACAGATGGGCGGAGTTAGCAAACTTTTGAAAAATTTAATTAATGAAAACATTAATAATCTTAGTTTTGATTTTGAAAAAGAAAATATGATTAAGGAAGAGTTAAAGTTTAATCACATATATTGTTCAGACGCAATAACCTTTACAGTTGAAGATTCATATAATATTTCGTTAATAATTAAAAAAGGTGATTATAATAAAAATGAAATAACAAAAATTCTTTCAAAAATTTATAAAACCGAAATGAAAATTTCGTCTTGCAGTGAAGTTAATTCTAATTTTGAAATTTTAACATTAACAAACGCTCCAAAGTTTGATTGCATTTTTGGTGTTAGCGGAATTGCAAAACAAGGAAGTGAAATTAGTGGCGACACCTATTCGTTTATAAAAATTAATGATGAGAAAATTTTAATTGCCATCAGCGATGGAATGGGGAGCGGAGAAGGAGCACAAAAACTTAGTGAATTGACACTAAATTTAATTGAAAATTTCTATCGGGCTGGCTTTGATAACGAAATCATTCTTAACAGTGTTAACAAGCTTTTAACAATCAACAGTGAAGATAATTTTAGCGCTTTGGATATTTGTGTTTTAGATTTTAAACAAGAAACAATAGATTTTATAAAACTTGGTGCGCCAATCAGTTTTATCAAAACCGACGAAACAACAGAAATCATTGAAAGTGGCAGTTTACCTATTGGAATTTTAGAAGAAATTTCGCCTGTTATCACAAAAAAAATAATAAGTGGAAGAGAAATTATTCTGCTTGTTTCCGATGGAGTGATTGAAGCAATTGGCGGTGAAGATAAAGTTGCAAACATTGTCAATTCGTTTTCGTCCTTAAACCCGCAAGAAATTTGCGACAACATAATATCTCTTTGCCGAAAACGCAGCCAAAACAGTGAAGACGACGATTGCACTTGCGTTGCTCTTAGAATTTATGAAATAAAATAAAAATAAAATGATAAAACTTATTTTTGTTTCTTGCAAAAAACAATTTTTTGATATATAATGTGTTGTCAAAATTAATAAAGAGAGGAAAATATGCAAGAAGTTATTAAAACAATCAATAAATATAAAATGATAAAAAAGGGTGAAACAATTGGCGTTGCTTGCTCGGGCGGGGCGGATAGTATGTGTTTATTGCATCTTTTAAATAGTATAAAAGATGATTATGACATTGAAGTTGTTGCCATAAATGTTGACCATTCAATCCGAGAAAATAGCAGCAGTGACACTCAGTTTGTTAAAGACTATTGTGCAAAAAATCATATTAGACTATACAAATTCAAAATCGACAGTTTAAAAATTGCAAGCGAAAACAAAATTTGCCTTGAAGAAGGTGCGCGAATGGGGCGTTATGGTGTGTTCGAAAGTCTAATTTCTCGTGGGATAATAGACAAAATTGCACTAGGTCACCATTTGCAAGACCAATCAGAAACAATTTTACTTAACATTTTCAGGGGAAGTGGACTTAATGGAGCAAGCGGAATGGAATATGTTCGTGGAAATTACATTCGACCTCTTCTAGACGTCACAAAACTACAAATTTTGCAATATAACACTCAAAATGAAGTGAGTTTTGTCGATGACGAAACAAACTTTGACGACACCTATTCCCGAAATTTTCTTCGTAACATAATAATGCCAAAACTTCGACAAAAATGGTCGAATATCGACAAAAATTTAATAGATTTTGGAAAAATATGTAAAGAAGATGACGAATTTATCAAATCTCAAATGATGCTTGATGGAATTATTGAAGAAAAAAATCTTGTTCGAATTCCCCTAAGTTATTTTCTTTTTTCAAATTCAATAGTAAACAGAATGATTTTGCAAGAATTAACCCATCTAAAAGCGAATAAAGATATTGAAAAGAAACATCTTCACATCATAAAAGAAATGGCAAAAGAAGCACAAAATGGCGTGAAAATTAGTCTTCCAAACAATCTTTTAATTCACAAGGAATACGACTTTATCACAATAAGTGTTAAAGAACAAAAGCAAAAATTAGCGGAAACACATTTCAAACTTGGGCATATTGAGCTTATAAATTTTGGAGCAATTTCGGTTAGAAAAACAAATAAATTTATCCTAGAAGAAAACGCACATTTAATCGACTTTAACAAACTTCCAAAAAATTGTGTTATTCGAACGCGAAAAGAAGGAGATAAATTCACAAAATTTGGTGGCGGAGAAAAAAAGTTGAAAGATTATTTTATCGACAAAAAAATCCCGCAACGACTTCGAAGTGAAATTCCACTAATTTGTAAAGATAATGAAGTTTTTTGTGTTTTAGGTTATGAAATTTCCGAAAAAGTGAAAATTGACGAAAACACAACTTGCGCTTATCATATTTTAGTGAACAGAAATAAATAAGTTTATAAGCGAAAATAAAAAAATAATTTTTGCAAGAAAAAAATAAACAATGGGATAATACTTTTGAGACTAGCGGAATAAAACGGGACAGTGTATATTAAATACATTATCCCTTTTTATATTAGTTTCAAAATTCGTTTGTAAAAATATGCTAAAATTATTATAAAATAAAAACATAAATATAAAAATTTAATAAAAAGTGATAAAAAATAAAATTTTTAGAAAAATTTAAAAAATTTTGAAAAAGTTTGAAAAAATCGTTGACAAAGGGTAAAAAAGGTGATAATATAAAAGAGCATAAAACGCGCGGGAGCGGGAGAAATCTTGTTTGGAAGCGAGTTTTAGAGCGAGAACGAATGAAACTAAATAGGTAAGTACAAAAGTTTCTTGTCAATTCAAAAAAAGAGAGATAGAAACAATTTACAAGTCAGTAAATTGAGACTAGCGATTAAACTAAACGTAACTCGAGAGAGTGAGATATAACGTGAGAGTTTGATCCTGGCTCAGGATGAACGCTGGCGGCGTGCTTAATACATGCAAGTCGAACGGACTACCAAGGTGCTTGCACCGAGGTGGTTAGTGGCGGACGGGTGAGTAACGCGTGAACAATCTACCTTAAAGAGGGGGACAACACCGAGAAATTGGTGCTAATACCGCATAAGACCACGAGGGGGCATCCCCGAGGGGTAAAAGGAGCAATCCGCTTTAAGATGAGTTTGCGTATCATTAGCTAGTTGGTAGTGTAACGGACTACCAAGGCGACGATGGTTAGCCGACCTGAGAGGGTGATCGGCCACACTGGAATTGAGATACGGTCCAGACTCCTACGGGAGGCAGCAGTAGGGAATATTGGGCAATGGAGGGAACTCTGACCCAGCAACGCCGCGTGAAGGAAGAAGGTCTTCGGATTGTAAACTTCTGTTGTAAGGGAAAAAGAAAGTGATGGTACCTTACGAGGAAGCTACGGCAAACTATGTGCCAGCAGCCGCGGTAATACATAGGTAGCAAGCGTTATCCGGAATAACTGGGCGTAAAGGGAGTGTAGGTGGCCGAGTAAGTTAGATGTGAAAGACCGTAGCTCAACTACGGAAATGCATTTAATACTATTTGGCTAGAGTGCAAGAGAGGTAAACGGAATTTCTAGTGTAGCGGTAGAATGCGTAGAGATTAGGAAGAACACCAGAGGCGAAAGCGGTTTACTAGATTG